>CAZHPJ010000420.1:0-2913 GCA_964534585.1 uncultured Sandaracinaceae bacterium
TCTGGCCCGGACGGCGACGTCCGGCCCCTCTATCATGCTGCGCTGGCTTTGGGCCTGGCACTTGCCAATCACCACTACCTCGCCGTCCTCGCGGTCATTCCGTCGCTGTGGCTGCTCGTCGGCGTTTGGCGAGCATGGGGGTGGCGGCCTTTCGCATGGTCGGCCGGATTCTCGAGCGCCGGTCTGCTCACCTATCTCTATTTACCGTTGCGCGCGCTTCGAGAGCCGTTTTTGAATCTCGGCGACCCGTCGAGCGCGGGTCGTTTCCTGTGGGTCGTCACGGCGGAGACGTTTCAGAAGAGCGTCTCGCCAAGCGCCGTGGCACCTTTCGGAGAGCGGCTCGCCGACGTCTTGATCAAGACGGGCGAGGATCTACACGCCGCGACGCTGATCGTCGCGCTGCTGGGCGCGTATTTCATGCTGCGGGTCAAATCATCCCGGAAATACGGCCTTTTCTGGCTCACGCTCTGGATGGTGTACGCGCTGGGGCGTGCCGCCATCGGCTTCGTTCGCGGCAACCCCGACGCGATCGCGTACTTCATGCTGTCTTACGCATCACTGGCGATCTTCGCGATGTTCGCAGCCGGCGTCTTGCTGTCCGCGCTTGCGGAGGCCGTACCGAGCAGGCCAAAGCTGACGCCCGCGCTCGCCACGGTTCTGGCCCTGGCGTCTTCGTTTCAATTCGTCCGGTCCTGGGACGCGTCGACGCTCGCCGACTTTGTGGACACCGACGTGTTCGACGATGGGTTACGCCGCTCGCTGCCCCCGCGCTCTATCATTCTAGCTCACAATCCCCAGACGATCTTTCGTTATTGGGGAGGTGAGGCAGAGGAGGTCAATCGGCCCGACGTCACGATGGTCCCGCTTCCATTGCTGACGTATCCGAGACTGGTGGATCGCTTCGTCAAGAACGAACCGGAGCTGACGCCGCTTCTACGAAGCTACGTGCTCGATGGAATGTTGAGCGTCCCGGAGCTCCAAAGCCTGGCGGCCCTTCGACCGGTCTACGTCGAGATGGATGTGCGCGTGACGCAAGACATGATGGAGCTCCTCGTGCCGGAACAGCTGTATCACCGGGTGCTCACCGCAGACACGACAGCAACGGACGAGGCGCGGGCGATGCATGCTCACGCCACGCTTTGGGGAGACATCTACCAGCGCCTCGGGCAACCGATCGACGAGCTCACGAAAACGCAGCTGCTGTGGCGGCACTACACGGATTCCCTATATTTTGCAGGGGTTGGCGACCGCGATGCGGCGCTGCGGACCGTCGCCGCGGGCCTGGCTCTCAACCCGCACGCCACGGAGCTCCTGATGATGCGGGACGCGCTGAAGGAAGCGGCGCCGGGCGAGCGAATCGACACCACTCCGTTCACGATCCGCTAACGCCGAAGGCTACCGCGCTTGGCGCTCGGCTTTGCGGGCCCGGCGATAGACTTCGTAGAGGCCTTGCCGGATTTTGGCGGGGACGCTCTGTCGTAGGTCGATCTTCCACGCACCGTCCTTCTTGACGAGAACGACGGGTTCGAGCTCGGCCACCGGGGTGCGCACCTGCGCGATGTCATCCTCAACTGCGATCGCGAGCTCGTCCTTGGCGGCCACGAGCTGTCCGAATACGAATCCACCAAGCCCGTGATCATGCTCCCCCTGCCAATCCGAGAAACACCTTCGGAAGAGCCGGGGATCGATGAGCTCGAATCGCTCTCGGGCCTGCAGCCGGCGCCGCGCCTCGTCTTGAGAGATGTCATGGACGCCGTACGCGCGGAAGAGCGAGTCGATCGTTGCACTGGGCGATTCGAAGCCGGTGGGGGCCGTCTCGCTCTGGCAAGCCGCACCAGACACCAGCGCGAAGACGGCTACCGCGGTGAGAGTCATCGAACGCACCCGGCTGTTATTGCCCCGTTTTCGCCTGCTGTCTAACTATTGACCCGCCCTGCGTCGTGCTTAACTTACGCTGAAATGAGACTCGACAGACTCACTACGAAGACACGCGAGGCCTTGGTTGCGGCGCAACAAAACGCCACCGAGCGGGGCAATCCGGAAGTGTATCCGGAGCACCTACTGCTCGAGCTTCTCGCTCAGGCTGACGGGCTCACACCAGCGATTCTCGAGAAAGCAGGCGCCGATCTGCAAGGCCTGATTCGCGCCCTAGGCGCCGTCCTCGATCGAATGCCAAAAGTGGCCGGCGGCGCTGAACCGGGCATCTCATCCCGCCTTCGCGACGTGCTCAACAGCGCTTGGAAGGAAACCGAAGCGCTAAAGGACGAGTATACGTCCGCCGAGCACGTGCTCCTCGCCGCATACAAGGACAAGCAGCTCAAGAAAGCGCTCGAAGCACAGGGCGTTGATCGCGCGAAGCTGCTGGAGGCGGTGCAGGAGGTTCGCGGCAATCAACGGGTGACCGACCCGGATCCGGAAGGAAAGTTTCAAGCGCTCGAGAAGTACACCCGGGACCTCACCGAGGCGGCTCGGCAGGGCAAGACAGACCCTGTGATCGGGCGCGACGAAGAGATTCGCCGCGTGATGCAGGTGCTCTCGCGCCGCACCAAGAACAACCCGGTGCTCATCGGTGAGCCCGGCGTCGGCAAGACCGCGATCGCCGAGGGGATCGCACACCGCATCGTTCAAGGACCTTGATCTTCGAGCTCTGCCAGAGACCACTGTGCCATTTCCCACGCAGCACCAGCATCACCCTGATCCAACATCGAGTTGTAGACCTGTTCCTTCGAAGCCTGGAACCCTTCTTCACCCATGATGTTGACGAATTCGGCGTCGTCAGTGAACCCGTATCCGAGGATGCGCAGCTCCTCGTCAGACACGGCAGAGACATCCGTGATGACACTGATCATGATGCCCTGATAGATCGCTGCACGATCGTCGGCCGATGTGCGCTTGAAGCTCTCGAACGAATAC
>CAZHPJ010000421.1:0-2911 GCA_964534585.1 uncultured Sandaracinaceae bacterium
CATCGGGTGCAACCGGTAGCCGACGATGTCGTTCTTGATCGGGGGAAGAAAGCGCCACGCGGAATCGTGCGCCCACTCGATGCTCGTGGTCTCCGAACCCTGGCCCACGCTCGCGCGGATGTAGCCGGGCTGATGGAGATCGACCTCAACTTTGTAGCCATGCTCTTCCAAGAGCGCGCGATCGTCAGCGAAAGCGCTGGCAACTCGCTCGACTGAATCGTGGAAGTAGTCGAGGTCGTTGCTGTAGCGCTTTGAGCTGGGTTCGAGGTGAAGCGCAGCCCCGCCCGCGAGGTGGCTGTCCTCGGTCCTGTTGCTCGAGAGCAGTCGCGCAACACGTTCCTGGAAGCTGGTTAAAGGCATAGCCGGTTCGCCGTCTCCCAGGCGGCGCGGCCGCCATGCTTGCGAAGCTCGGCTACGACCCAGGGGACGTCGCTCAAGGTGACGACATATTCCGGATCGAACGACCAGAAGCAGCTCGTGCGAAAGCGGCGGTAGGCGCGGCGCGCCTCTCGCACCCGAACCATGTTCCTCGCGGTTTCGGCATCGAGCACGCGACGGCTCTTCTGCCCGCCACGCTGGCCGATGGAGGACAGGTACTTTCGGATTTCCTCGTTCACCAACTAAATATAAGCTGCTTATGATAAAAAACAAGTGTTTCTAAGTATATACATGACTGAGCGACCGCTTGGCACCGGCCGCTCTTGCGGGTGAGCGACGGGTCGCGCAAACGTAGGCTCATGAAAGGCAAGGAACCTCGCCCCAAAGCCGGAGACCAGGGGACCTTCGAGGTCGAGTCGCTCCTGCCTTCGGGCGAAGGCCTTTCTGAGCGCGTACGCATCGCGGGAGCCTTTCCTGGGGAACGGGTCGTCGCGCGCATCGACCATGTCGGCAAACACGCGACCTTTGCAACGGCCGTGGAAGTGGAACGTGGCCGCCCGGGCCGGCGGGTGCCCCTGTGCGCGCGTCATCGTGATGTGGAAGGAGGGCGCTGCACCGGCTGCGCGTTGATGGCGCTCGAGGAGCCCGACCAGCGAACCCTCCTTGCGGAGATGCTGCTCGCACAACACGGACTCGAAGTCGGCGAAGTCGTCGCGGCGCCAAAGTCGCTCGGCTATCGCTACAGTGCCAAACGCATCGCGTTCGGTGGGCCAGGCAAGCTGCGGCTCGGCAGTTTCATGCGCGGAACGCACCGTCCGGCCGATATGGAGGGTTGCCTCGTGGACCATCCGCTCATCGCCGCGGCCGCGGACGAAATCGCCGAAGTGGGTCGCGAGCTTGGCATTCCTGCGCACAACGAAGAACGCAAGCAACTTGGGCTTCGCGCGGTTTGGCTTCGAACGAACGGGACGCAAGTGCTGGCCACGCTCGTCACGAGTGAAGCGGACGACAAGGAGCTGGTGCGGCTGAGCGGTCGGCTGACGCGCTGCGACGGAGTGGCGTGCAGCTTTCATCGTGACGGCGGAAACGTGTTGCGGGGAGCGGAAGCCACCGTGCTGCGTGGCATCGAAGCGCTCGAAGTGAACGGCGTGCGGGTCGGTCCGCTTGGTTTTCTGCAGCCCAACCCCGAGGTTGCGGAACGGATGTACGATGACCTCGTGGACGGCATCGACGGCGGGCGGATCTTCGACCTCTACGCGGGTTCAGGGGCGACCACCCGCCGGCTACGTGCCATCGCCAGCAAAGTTTTGCCCTGCGAATCGCACCCCGAAGCCGCAAGCAGCCTCGGCGTCAAAGCGGAAACGGCCGAAGAGTTTCTTGCGCGGCAAACCGATGCGCCGGATGCCGTGGTCGCCAACCCGCCTCGAAAAGGGCTTGGCGCTGAGGTGACAAGAGAGCTGCTCCGCCTTCGTCCGGGCCGTATTCACGTGATGGCATGCGGACCCGGAGGGCTGGCCGCCGACATGGCAGCGCTTGCGCCAACGTACCGGCTAGAGAGCCTGCACGCCTACGACACGCTCCCGCAGACGCCGCATGTGGAGTTGATCGCGAAGCTCGTTCGTTCGATCGTCGCTCTAGCTCTCGTCGCCGTGATGGCGTGCAGCTCCGACCCGGCAGCGGAACAACCCGTGCCGCCCGGGGCGACACTCGGGCAGACCGTCGGCGTCAACACCCACTACGCCTCCGGCCGCAGCGTAGACCAGGACGCCCTTGCCCGGCTTGCGGAAGCGGGCGTGAGCTTCATTCGGAACGACCTCGCCTGGGCCTCTATCGAAAAGGAAGCAGGGGTGTACGATTTCGTCGGGTCGGGGTTCGATGAGCTCGTCAATACCTGTGAAGCGCTTGGTCTGCGGGTTCTGTTCATCCTCGATTATGGGAATCCTCTCTATGGAGAGACGCGGGCGGTCGTGGATGAGGACGGGCGGCGCGCGTTTGCAGCCTTCGCCGCGGCGGCAGCAAGCCGTTACGGTGGCCGTGGCCATAGCTGGGAGATCTGGAACGAGCCCAACCTGGAACAGTTCTGGAGCAGCACCGACGGAGGTCCGGACCCCGAGCTTTACGCAGAGCTCATCCGCGCCACCGCGCCCGCCTTGCGTGAGGCCGATCCCGACGGCGACATCGTCGTGGGCGCATTGTTCTTCGGGCTCGCGGAGATCACCGAGGCAGCCGGCCTGGGCATCGGAGGCCCGCGTTTCCTCGAGGCTCTTGCTGGAACGGGCGCGCTGTCACTTGCTGATGAAGTCACGCTCCACTTGTATCGAATCGGTGCCCCCGAGGACGCCGCAACCGACATCCAACTCGCGCGCGATCTACTGAACAGCGCCGGCACCCCCCTTCCGGTATCGAGTGGCGAATGGGGCTACAGCACCTACGACCCGACCGCCCCGCCCGATGGTTTCAACTTCCTTCCCGCCGTCACACCGAACCGCCAAGCGAGCTACCTCGCACGCATGCTGCTCTTCAACTACAGCCT
>CAZHPJ010000422.1:0-2906 GCA_964534585.1 uncultured Sandaracinaceae bacterium
ACAGCCCGTCTTTAGGGAAAATGCCGACATCGCCAGCCTCGAAATACACGAGACGATTCCGCGAGCCTAGGATACCCTGGTCGCCGGATGTTTCGCGGAGGTGTAAGCATGCGACGACTGAGTGTCGGGTTGCTGGTTTGGGTCATCGCTTGCGGCTCGTCGGCGGCGACACCCAGCGACCCGCTGGCTATCGAGTACTGCGAGGCATGCTCGGAACTATTGAATTGCGAGCGTGTGGTCAACGAGGCTCTGACCGTGGTCTGCCCCGGCGAGTCCCGCGCATGGTATGCCTGCGTGACCGACAACGCGTGCGATGAGACGGCGTGTGACACCGAGTGGGCAGCGCGAGAGATTTGCCTGGGAACTGCGCCAAGAGACAGGGTCCTGAAGCGCATCAGGCTCCTCGCGCCTTCCGCCAACATCGGACACCGGGGCACGGGATTGACGCGAGCGGGCCATCCCTACCCGGAGAACTCGATTTCTTCCTTCCTCGCGGCCATGGACGAGGGCGCAGATGGCATCGAGCTCGACGTGGAGATCACTCAGGACGGCGAGCTGATCGTGATGCACGACGACACGCTCGATCGCACCACGAACTGCACCGGTTGCGTCAGCGAAATGGCATTCGACGATATCCGGTCGTGCCGATTGCTCGACGGCGCGGGGGACCCCACGGAAGAACGGCCCCCGACCTTGCTCGAGGTCTACAGCGCACTCGGCGGCAACGCACTGATCAACGTCGAGCTGAAAGTGTACGATCCGCAGTGCCTGACGGACACGACAGGTCCGGAAGAGCTCGTCCCGCTCGTCCTCGATGAAGTGGCTCGACTGGGTGGTGAAGGGCGAACCCTTTTCTCAACGTTCGATGAGACCGCCGCCGAGCTCATCAAGACGAAGCAACCCGGGTACTACTCTGCCCTGCTATCAACCGGGACCGGAGCGGAAGAGGTCGAAAAGGCGCTGCTACTCAACCAAGATGCCATCCATCCGTTCTTCCCGGTCTCCGCCGAGACGGTTCAAAGCGCGCTCGATGGGGGCCTCCAGGTCAACGTATGGACGGTGGACGCCGCCAACTTGATGCAGGAACAGATCGACAAGGGTTCCACGGCGATCATCACTAACGAGCCAGGGGTGCTGGCTGACCTGCTCGCGCCCTAGGCTACCGCACCAGGGTCGGCCAAGGCGCCGCCGCTTCAATCTCGAGTGCGAGCTCGAGAAGCGTTCGTTCGTCACCGACCGGCGAGGCGAACTGCACACCGATGGGCAGCCCCTCTTTGCTTCGAGCCAACGGCAGTGAGATAGCCGGACCACCCGACACGTTCTGGGTCGGCGTGAACGGGACGAACGACCTCGATCGCTCCAAGGCGATCTCGAAGGGAACGTCGGGCCCGATGTAACCGTGCTCCGGCGGTGGCATACCCACGGTGGGATTCATGAGGACGTCATAGTCATCGAAGCCGCGTGCGTACCGATGCGCGAATTTCCTTAGACGCCAAACGGCCATGGGAGCGCTGCGCGCGTTCTCCTTGAAGTAGCACGCGAGCCCCTCGGTGAACTGCTCGACCTTCGTCTTGTCGAAGTCGGGGTGGATGATCCGCGTGCCGAATCGGGTGACCGCGAAGGCTAGCATTGCCCACAACAGAAAAAAATCCTCGAGGAAAGCCTCATCGAACGGAGGCGGAACTTCTTCGATCGAATGACCGAGGCTCTCGCAGAGCTGTGCCGCATCAGCGACAGCCTCGACGCATTCCGGATGCGCGAAGGCGTCTTCGCCGAACTGTGTGAAAAACCCGATCCGCAAGCGCCTACCGGGACGTGTCACCAAACCGATCTCGGGTAGCGTCGGATTCCGATAGTACCGCTCCGCAGCGTGGAAGAAAACAGCCGTGTCGCGAACCGAACGACTCAGCATGCCTTGGTGCAAGATCTTCACCGGAAGAAGATCCGACCGTTCGGTCTCCACGACTCGGCCGCGCGACGGCTTGAGCCCCACCAAACCACAACAAGATGCAGGAATCCGAATCGACCCTCCCCCATCGTTCGCGTGGGCGATCGGCACGACCCCCGCCGCGACCAACGCGGCAGAGCCACCCGAGGACCCACCAGGAGAAAACCCCAGCTTCCATGGATTGTGGGTTGGCCCGTAGGCTAGCGCCTCGGTGGTTCCGGTGAGACCGAACTCCGGCATGGTCGTCTTTCCGAGGTTGATTAGACCGAGTGACAGAAACTGCATGGCGAAGGGCGAGGTCTTTTCGACGGGCCTCCTTGGCAGGCCGCGCGAGCCTGCCAGCAACGGGGACCCGGCGACTGCGTCGTTGTCCTTGATGAATGACGGCACCCCGGCAAACACTCCCGCGTGCGGGCGCTCAACCTCCTCGCGCGCAGAATCAAAAAGAGGCGTCGCAATGGCATTGAGCGACGGGTTGACTCGTTGCGCCCGCCGGATCGCCGCTTCCACCGCCTCGCGCGCTTCGATCTCTCCGGCTTTGATCCGGCGTGCAATCTCCACGGCGTCCGCCACGCCAAGGACGTCGTCGCAGACCGCGCTCGCAGTATTGGCTTCGGTCTTTCGGTCCATTAGCTACCAGTCGATGATCGCAGCGCCCCAAGTAAAGCCAGAGCCGAACGCAACCGTCGCTATCTTCATGCCACGCTCCTGCCGGCTCCGTCACCGAACAGTGAGGCGACAGTGCGCCCGCCAGTGGAGAGATCGAGCGCGGCCGAGTGGACCTCCGCGCCTACCACCACGATGTTGTCGACGGAGGCGGACTGCACCATCGACGTCGTCAGGAACATAGAAGCCCGTTCCGGATAGGTACGCGTTCGCAAAGATCCTCCAGGGCGCTCCCTCCTAGCAACTATGACACCAAACGCCGCGAGTCACCGGCGAATTCTGACTGGTCGAC
>CAZHPJ010000423.1:0-2881 GCA_964534585.1 uncultured Sandaracinaceae bacterium
AGCCGAACCATTTCATCGGATTGTTGGCCTGGTTGATCAATTCGGCCTGAAGCGCACGGTTCGGTCGTTTGGAAAACAGCCCCATTGTCGACCTCCTGGAAGCACGCGCACTCCAAGTGTAAATGCTCGCTCTACCCCGGGTTTCGATCGATCGGCTGACCGGGCATCGTTTCCCCGAACTCATAGAGGGGGCGGGGATGCAGACATCATGCAGTACAGCACGGAGCGCAGTTGAGGCGCTGGGTACCCGTGGCAAGACCACTCGGATTCCGGACGAGGTGCGTCGGGTCGTGCTCGCGCATGCACGGGAAGCACGGGCTGCGGGACAGCCGTGGACCGAGATCGCGAAGAGGGTGGGTCTCTCCACGTCGCTCTTGCAGCGATGGAACGGCGCAGGTGAGAAGAAGGACCGAAAGAACGCCAGGATGATGCCCGTAGTGATCACCGAGGGCGCACAGCCGGCCGTGCGATCCGACCTGGTTTTTGCAACCGCGCACGGAGACCGTCTCGAAGGGCTTTGCGTCGAAGACGCGATTCGTCTTTTGCGGGGGCTCCGATGATCGGATCAACTCGAAACCTTCGTGTCTTTGCCTATTCGGGTCCAGCGGATCTTCGGAAAGGCTTCGACGGGCTTTACGGCATCGTAAGAGCCGAGCTCGAACGCGATCCGCTCGATGGGGACTGCTTTCTTTTTGTCAACCGTGCGCGATCTCGCGCGAAGGTGTTGCTATGGGATGGAACGGGGCTTTGCATTTATATGAAGCGACTCGAGCAAGGCCGCTTCGCATGCCTTTGGGAAGAGACCCAAACGGAGGTCTCGATCGAGTTGACGATGAGCGAGCTGGCATTGTTTCTCGAAGGCAGTACGGTGGTAGGTCGAATTCCGCTGTCACCCGAAGAAATCAAGCCTATGCCTCTTGCGAATGTATACATAACATGATTCATTGCGAGACGTGATCAACGTTTCGACTGAATCGGACATCGAGCGACTGCGCCAAGTCGCCCAGCTCTTGCAGACGGAAAACGATCGCCTCCACGCTCGTCTTGTGAAGCTCACCGAGGAGTTGTCGAAGGCGAAGGGTGGAGATGCCGAGCGACTCCAGCTCGAACTCCAGCTTCTGCAGGAGCAGCTTCATCAACGCAACCAAGCGCTCTTTGGCACCTCGTCGGAGAAACGGAGCCGGAGTGCGAAGAACTCCGAGCAAGAGCCCGCCAAGCCCCGCACGGGCCACGGCCCCAAGCCCCAACCCTCGCTTCCGATTGATGAAGTAATTTTCGAACTCGACGAACCCGATCGAATGTGTCCGAAGTGCGGGGGCGAGCTTGCCCCGATGGTGGGACAGTTCGAGGAGTCGGAGGTCATCGACGTGGTGAGTCGCGAGTTCCGTATCCAGCGGGAGAAGCGACAGAAGTACGTCTGTTCGTGCGGGGAGTGTGTGGAGACGGCGCTCGGCTCCGACAAGCCCATCCCCGGGGGCCGCTACTCGCTCGCGTTCGCGGCCACCGTGGCCCGGGACAAGTACGAGGATCACGACCCGCTGGCTCGGCAAGTGAAGCAGATGGCCCGGTCGGGCCTGACGGTGACGTCACAAACGCTGTGGGATCAGATCCACGCTCTCTCCGGTCATCTGAAGCCGAGCCATGCGGCGCTGCGCGAGTTTGTGCTCGAGGACACGGTCGTCGGGATGGACGAAACGCCTTGGCGACTCCTGGCGAAGGGCAAGACCAAGAAGTGGTGGGTGTGGAGCCTCTGCCGCCCGGAGGCGGTGTACTACGAGATCGCTCCCACGCGCTCGGCCGACGAAATCAAAGTACTGCTTGGCGACTACTCGGGCGTCGTGATGTGCGACGGATTCTCGTCGTACCCGTCGTTCGTCCGCAGGCGTGATGGCCCGGGAGATCTGGTGCTCGCAAATTGTTGGAGCCATGTAAGACGCTACTTCGTCAAGGCGGAGCCAAACTACCCGATCGCGCAGGAGATGATCGATCTGATCGCACAGCTCTACGTGTTGGAGGCCGGAATCGACTCGGACCCGGACGAGCGCAAGTCCATCCGCCAGGAGAAGTCGAAGCGGATCGTGGATGAAATTCAGGCTTGGCTGTTATCTCGGCGCGCGCTGCCAAAGTCTTCTTTGGGCAAGGCGATCACGTACACGAGCAAGCTCTGGTCGGGACTGACGCGCTTCATCGATGAGCCGCGCGTACCGCTGGACAACAATTTTACGGAGCGTTCTATCCGCGGAATTGCCGTAGGGCGCAAGAATCATTATGGCTCGAAGTCGCAGCGCGGGACTGAGGTTGCAGCGCTCTACTACAGCCTCGTTGAATCCGCGAAGCTCACGGGCATCGATGCCGCAACGTACATCGAAGAGGCAGCGCGCCGCGCCGTCGTCAACCCCGGCACCGTTACGCTCCCCCACGACTTGATCAACCACTGAATCCGAAGCAACGACGGCTCCTGGCGTCGACTTGTGCTGTCACCACGGGGCAGGGCGAGCCTTTACAGCGAAACGACCTCCGGGACCACGGGCAAGCGATATGGAGTCCAGCGCGTGTGCCGAGTGTGGGAGGTTGCCCGCTCGTCGGTATACGAGCGGCGTCAGCGGGCCGAGAAACGCCAAGACGGCGAGGAGCCTGCACGGCCGGGTCCGCGTCCGAAAGTCACCGACGCCGAGCTTTTGGCAGCCATTCAGGCGGATCTGAAACGCTCTCCCTTCAACGGTGAAGGGCATCGGAAGGTGCACGCCCGGCTGCGGATCCTGGATGACATTCGGGCCTCACGAAAGCGTGTGCTGCGGGTCATGCGAGAGAATTCGCTGCTCTCGCCGCACCGTGTGCGCCAGGGCAAGGCGAAGGTGCATGACGGGAAGATCATCACGCT
>CAZHPJ010000424.1:0-2873 GCA_964534585.1 uncultured Sandaracinaceae bacterium
GCCTATGGCGTGAATCAGTGACGACGTGAACTGTCTTGCTTCTACAATGCCGCTGAGTTGCACATGGCTCAACTTTGGCAGGCCGGGGGACCCGATCGTGTGAACAGGTGCCGACAACGCGGCTTCTCGGTGTCCGGGGATGCCCTGCCGTGCTTCGCTGGTACCGGGGACAGGGCTCGACCGGAGCACAGCGGCAAGTCGGGTGCAACTACGATCTGCGTGCCGATTCGGCTGGAGCTGTAGGTGCTGATATCGAGGATCTAGTTCGCGCTGTCGAGCACATTGCGCGAGAGGTCAACGCGACGCATGCCGATCCTGTCTCGCCCCTCCGATGGATGCGAGCCACGTATGGTCGAGCACTATCGCGACCCGCCTCCTTCGCGGCCTTACCATTTCGGATGATTCGCTCAATTAGGAAATGTCGGCCACCTTGCTCGATCCAGAGTAAATGCTCGCCCCGCCCCGGGTGTAGCTCGTCGTTGTGATCGGTCATCGTTTCCTCGAACCAATCGGGGGGATGGTCATGCAGACATCAGCGAATGTGGCGCGACGGGCAGTCCAAGCACTCGGAACACGCGGTAAGACAACTCGCATTCCCGACGAGGTGCGCTTCGTCGTGCTCGAGTACGCGGGAGAGGCGCGGTCGGCCGGGCAGTCATGGAAGCAGGTCTCGGAAACGGTGGGGCTGTCGACTTCACTCTTGCTGCGATGGAACCGCGCAGGTCGATCGAGGACCGCGCTGAAGCCGGTTGTCATCGCTGACGCGTTGTCATCGGCGAAGCGAGTCGACCTGGTGCTGGTCACGGCCAACGGCGATCGGCTCGAAGGGCTTGGCATCGAGGATGCGGTTCAGATCTTGCGGGGTCTTCGATGATTGGATCGACCCGCAACCTTCGTGTGTTCGCCTACGCGGGCCCCGCGGATCTTCGCAAGGGCTTCGATGGTCTCTACGGCATCGTGGTGGCGGAGCTCGAGCGCGACCCGCTCGAAGGAGACTGCTTCTTGTTTGTCAACCGCGCGCGTTCTCGTGCAAAGGTTTTGCTCTGGGATGGGACGGGGCTTTGCATTTACATGAAGCGGCTCGAGCAGGGTCGCTTCGCGTGCCTCTGGGATGAGGCCGAGTCCCGTGCTTCGGTCGAGCTGACGATGAGTGAGCTCGCACTGTTTCTGGAAGGAAGCGCGATGGTGGGTCGCGTTTCTCTTTCTCCGGCACAAATCAGACCCATGCCTCTTGCGCATATACACCTAACATGATTCTCTTCGGGATGTGATCAACGTCTCGACCGAAACAGACATCGAACGACTTCGCCAAGTCGCCCAGCTGCTTCAGACGGAGAACGATCGCCTCCACAATCGTCTCGTCAAGCTCACTGCGGAGTTGTCGCAGGCGCAAGGTTGCGATGTCGACCGACTCCAACTCGAACTTCAGCTGCTGAAGGAACAGCTTCATCAACGCAACCAGGCGCTCTTTGGCACCTCGTCGGAGAAGCGAAGCCTTGATGCGAAGAACCGCGCGGAAGAGTCCACCAGGCCCCGTACGGGCCACGGCCCCAAGCCGCAGCCTTCGCTTCCCATCGATGAAGTCCTCTTCGAGCTCGACGAAGCCGATCGGATGTGTCCAAAGTGCGGGGGCGAGCTCACCGAGATGGTGGGGCAGTTCGAAGAGGCCGACGTCATCGACGTAGTGAGCCGCGAGTTCCGCATCCAGCGGGAGAAACGGCAGAAATACGTTTGTTCGTGCGGCGAGTGCATCGAGACGGCCCTGGGCTCTGACAAGCCGATACCGGGGGGTCGCTACTCGCTGGCCTTCGCCGCCACCGTGGCCCGAGACAAATACGAAGATCACGCTCCACTGGCTCGGCAAGTGAAGCAGATGGCCCGGTCGGGGCTGACGGTGACGTCGCAGACGCTGTGGGATCAGATCCTGGCGGTGTCGCGGCATCTCGTGCCGAGCCACAAGGCACTGCGCGAGTTCGTGCTCGAGGACGCAGTGGTGGGAATGGACGAAACGCCTTGGCGCCTCCTGGCGAAGGGCAAGACGAAAAAGTGGTGGGTGTGGAGTTTATGCCGCCCGGAGGCGGTGTATTACGAGATCGCGCCCACGCGCTCGGCAGCCGAAATCAAAACACTGCTTGGCGACTACTCGGGTGTCGTGATGTGCGACGGCTTCTCGTCGTACCCGTCGTTTGTTCGCGGACGGGATGGTCCAGGAGATCTGGTGCTCGCGAATTGCTGGGCGCACGTACGACGCTACTTCGTCAAAGCCGAGCCAAACTACCCGGTGGCTCAGGAGATGATCGATCTGATCGCACAGCTCTATGTGTTGGACGCCGGATTGGGCTCGGACCTGGACGAGCGCAAGCTCATCCGCCAGGAGAAGTCGAAGCGGATCGTTGAGGAGATCCAGGCCTGGCTGCTGTTGCAGCACGCGCTGCCGAAGTCTTCCTTGGGCAAGGCGATTACGTACACGAGCAAGCTCTGGTCGGGACTGACGCGCTTCATCGACGATCCGCGTGTGCCCCTGGACAACAACGCGACCGAGCGATCGATCCGCGGAATTGCCGTAGGACGCAAGAATCACTACGGCTCGAAGTCGCAGCGAGGAACCGAAGTTGCCGCGCTGTACTACAGCCTCGTTGAATCCGCGAAGCTCACGGGCATCGATCCCGTGACCTACATCGAAGAAGCGGCGCGCCGCGCGATCACCAATCCGGGCACCGCTACCCTCCCGCACGACCTCATCTGAAAGCAGATTCGACGCGAAGGCCGACCCTATCGCCGATCAATCCTGCCTACACGGGGCGGGGCGAGCATTTACACAACAACCGCTACACCCACCTGGCTTTCCAACAGTAGGCACATGTCTGAAAGCA
>CAZHPJ010000425.1:0-2864 GCA_964534585.1 uncultured Sandaracinaceae bacterium
ATGACCTCCGGCCCGATCGGCCGCCCGTGGCGCGCATGGTCAACGCCTTCGTCGGTGAGGTCGATGCGGGTCAACCCCGCACATGCCTTGTCGAGCGGGATCAACCGTTCGGCAATCGCTTCCGCGGTCATCTGATCGCCGTAGAGCGCATCGTCGATCGAGAACGCTCCACTCTTGGTGCGCCGAAGCGCAAGAACGTGTCCGCGTGTACCGAGCGCCCGAGCGAGGTCCCGCGCTAGCGATCGCACGTAGAACCCCTTGCCGCAATGAACGCGCAGCCGGATCGTCTCCCCAGTGACCTCGTCGACGGTTGCCTCGTAGAGCTCCACCTCCCGCACGGGCGCCTCGAAGTCGTCACCGCGGCGTACGCGGCGATGAAGCGGCGTACCCCCCACCTTGATCGCGCTCAACTTCGGAACCTCTTGCAAGTGACGCCCGATGAAGGGCCGAAGCGCCTGCTCCACCGTAGGCAGATCGAGCAGCGGCACCTCTGCGGTTTCGCTTACCTTGCCATCTGCGTCGAGCGAATCGGTCTCGGCACCGAGCGCGATGGTCACCTCATAGCGCTTGTCCTCGCACTGCAGGTGCGACACGAGCTTGGTGCCCTCCCCGACCGCAATCACCAGAACCCCGGTCGCGAGCGGATCGAGAGTCCCCGCGTGCCCGACGGATCTCTGCCCCAACGCTTTTCGAACGCGCTGCACGACATCGTGCGACGTGCACCCTGCCGGCTTGTCGACGATAACGACACCGTTCATGCGAATTGCTTGGCGAGCTCCGCCCGCAACCGCTCCTCTGCCTCGTCGATCGTCATTCTGAGCTGCGTCGCGGCGGCCGCACGGTGGCCGCCCCCATTGAGAGCGGTGGCGATCACGGAGACATCGACATGGCCGCGCGAACGAAGGCTGATCTTGGTCTCGATGCGATCACCCCCAGCACCGCGCATGGGCCACTCCCACAGCAGCACCCCGATCTCGGCACCCTCGACCCTGCGCGCGTAGTTGACCATGCCCTCGACCATGTCGTCGTTGGCGCCACAGATCTCGAGCATCTCGCGCGTCACTCGCATGATCGCGACGCGTCCCTCGAAGGCGGTTTCGAGCGTCGCGATAATTGCAGAGAGCAGGCGGAGCCGCGCCGGCTCCCAGCGCTCGAACAACTGATAAGCCACGTGCCAGGGGTCGGCGCCCTCTTCGACGAGTCTCGCACCCAAGCGCAACGTGGCCGGTTTCGTGGTCGCGTAACGAAACCCACCCGTATCCGACACGATGGCCGCGTACAACGGCGTCGCAGATCCCTCTGGAAGCGATACTAGGCCGAGCGCCTCGATCAGGCGCACGACAACCTCTCCTGTCGCGGCCGCATCAGTGTCTCGGACGACGATGTCGCCGACGTCGTCGTGGGCGTGATGGTGGTCCACGATGACGACAGGGCCGGTGATTTTCCGACTCGGAAATCCGGGCGGCAAGAGCGCCTTGGCCGCGATGTCCATGACCCAAGTCGCATCGAACTGCACGCCCTGTGGTATCTCCGCGAGCCCCTGCTCGCCGTCCATCAAGAAGAGAAGCGAGTCTGGAATCGATTCCGGCATGAACAGCGTCGCCTCTTTGCCGAGTGCGCGAAGGGTCTTGATGAGCCCCAGCGCTGAGCCCAGCGAATCCGCATCCGGGCGTCGATGGCAGGTAACCAAAAAGCGCTCTCCCTTGCGCACGACCTCGAGTGCCTCGTCGATCACTGTGATCCCTCCGAACCGGCATTCGGGTCCTCGCGAATCTCCTCCAGGATGGACTCGATTCGAAGCCCCGAATCCACGACGTCGTCCCAGTAGAAGTCCAGCCTCGGCACGTGCCGCAGCTGCAACCTTTGCCCGATCTCGTGGCGAAGGAACCCGCTCGCGCGCCCGAGGGCGTCGACCACGGCATCCTGGCGGTGCGAACCGATCTCCTCGAGGACGCGCACGTATACTCGAGCGATGCTCAGGTCGTCAGTCATGCGCACGGCCGAGACGACGACATCTTTGGCCGCGGGATCGCGGACGCTTCCGCGAAGCAAGAGCTCCATCAGCTCGCTCCGAATGCGCTCGGCGACACGGTCTGCTCTTCGAAAGCCCTTTTGTGCCATTGATCAGCCTGTCCAATCCCCTAAGGCGCCCAAAGAAACCAACTCCGTCGAGCGATCCAACACGACCGCGTCCGCCGACCCTTCGACGAAGGCCGCGATCGAATCGAGCATCGAGCTCGCATGACGGCGGTCGCCAGATACTACAGCAAAACCAAGCACGGCTTGCCGATGCGCATCTTGTTGCCCAACTTCCGCCACCGCCACGTTGAAACGATTCGCCGTTCTATCGAGCACTTTGCGTACGATCGACCGCTTGGCCTTCAGCGAGGTCACACCTGGCAACGAAAGCGAAATTTGGCAAACGCCAACGACCATGTTCAGACCTCTCGGCGCTCAACTCACTCGAGTGTCGCCTCGACCTGCTTCTCTTCGTAGCACTCGATGACGTCTTGCTCTTTGATGTCGTTGAAACCTTGAAGGCCGATCCCGCACTCCATTCCAGCCTGCACCTCCTTGGTGTCCTCTTTGAAGCGGCGGAGCGAGCCCATCGCGCCCTCCCACACGACCACGCCGTCACGCACGAGCCGCGCCTGCGCACCGCGGTTGATCTTGCCTTCGAGGACCATACAGCCAGCAATGGTGCCGATCTTTGGAATGCCAAACGTCTGCCGGACCTCCGCCTTGCCGAGATCCTCTTGGACAATCGTGGGCGCGAGGAGGCCCTTCATCGCAGCCTTCACGTCGTCGATGGCTTCGTAGATGACGTTGTAAGTTCGAATCTCAACGACCTGTTTCTTGGCCGT
>CAZHPJ010000426.1:0-2854 GCA_964534585.1 uncultured Sandaracinaceae bacterium
CTGAGTGTCGACAAGGATCAAGAGTACGTGCCCCCGAAGGCGTACAACAACCCGAAGACGACCTACTATGCAGGCGGTGGCGGATACCGGTACGGCGGCTACGGCGGCTACTATGGTTTCTACGGCACCACCTACGCCAAGGTGCACGAGCCGGGCTACTTCGAAACCAGCACGACGTTCCGGTTGGAAACCAACCTCTATTCGGTCGCCACCGGCGGCCTCGTCTGGTCAGGCCAATCGGAAACAATCGACCCGGAGTCGATCCCCGACGCCCGCGCATCGATGACCGCAGCCGTCGCGAAAAAACTCAAAGATCAGAAGCTGATTCCGTAAGCGCGGCCCGAAACGCGCGCCCGTCGCGAGCCGTGCTCTGGTGGTGCAGTTGCCTTAGCTCTCGGTCTGTTGGCGCATCAGCTCTGCTTGGTGATGACTGCGCAGTGCCGTAAACAGCCCTCCGAGGTCGCCTTCCATGACCTGGTCGAGGTTGTGAAGCGTCAGTTGGATGCGGTGGTCGGTGATGCGGTTTTGCGGGTAGTTGTAGGTGCGGATCTTTTCCGAGCGCTCGCCCGTTCCCACCATGCTGCGCCGTTCCGAGCTGATCGCGCTTGCTTGGGCCGCACGCTCGATCTCCAAGAGCTTGGCTGACAGGATCTGCAACGCCTTGGCTTTGTTCTGGTGCTGCGAGCGCTGCTGCTCGGAGCGCACCATGATCCCGCTTGGAATGTGCTTGATTTGCACGGCGGACAGCGTCCGGTTCACGTGCTGACCACCGGGGCCACCGGCTGCGGTCGTGCTTATCTCCAGATCGCTCGGGTCGATGTGCACCTCGTCGACATCATCGACCTCGGGAAGGACCGCGACGGTGGCGGTCGAGGTATGGATGCGTCCTTGCGACTCGGTAGCCGGTACGCGCTGCACCCTGTGCACGCCTCCTTCGAAGCGAAGCTGCGAATACACGTTGTCCCCTGAGATCGAGGCAATGACCTCCTTGAGGCCGCCAGCCGAGGCTTCGCTCAAGGACATGACTTCGACCTTCCAGCCCCGCGCTTCAGCGTATCGGGAGTACATGCGGAAAAGGTCGGCTGCGAAAAGAGCCGCCTCCTCGCCGCCGGTGCCGCTGCGAACCTCGAGGATCGTGTTGCGCTGATCGTTCGCATCCTTTGGTAGGAGCAACCGATTGATCGACTCCTCGAGCCGTTCTCGTTCCTTTTCGAGCGCCGGAATCTCGTCAGCTGCGAGCTCGCGGAGGTCGGGATCGGAAAGCGCCTCCTTGTGTCCTGCAAGGTCCTCGGCAACCTGACCGTAGCGCGTGTAGGCCTCCACGACTTCCTGCAACTCGGCGCGCTCTTTCGTCAACCCCGTGTACCGCTTGGCGTCGGACACGACGTTGGGCTGGCACAGCAGCTCTTCGATCTCTCGGTAGCGAGCCGATAGCGACTCGAGCTTGTCGGTGGGAAGCATGTTTAGGCAGCGCCGGAGGCGCTCAAGGAACCATTCTCGCTCAATACTTCCTTGAAACGGGCGAAAGTCGCAAAGACAATTGGCTCCTCGCCGTGGGGCTCATCCTCTTGAACGCGGTCACGCCAAGCTGCGGCCTCCATGGCGGCAATGGCGATTTCGACTTGGTCGTCCTCGGGCTCCCGGGTCGTGATCTTCTGAAACAAGAAGCCGGGGTAGAGCACCACTCGCCGCCAACCCGTCGTGCAATACCGCGCGCTGAGCCTCTGGAGCTCGTAGGAAATCGCGGCAATGATCGGCAGGAGCCCGATGCGGATCACCAGCAACGCCGCCTGGCCCAGCCACCCTTCGACATCGGGCATGAGCAGCGGCGCCGTGAGCGAGCCCAGAATGATCGAAACGACGATCACGACCACTAGAAACGTGGTCCCGCACCGCGGGTGCAGCGTACTCTGGATCTGCACGTTCTCTACGCTCAGCGGCAATTTTTTCTCGTAGGCGTGGATCGTTTTGTGCTCAGCGCCGTGATACTGAAAAAGGCGGCGCACATCAGGGATTCGGCTGATCGCGAAGAGATACCCGACGAAGATCAGCAACTTGAACCCGCCGATCAAAACGTGAAAAGCGGTGTCCGTGAGGCCCAGGTCCCAGCCTGCACCCTTCGCGGTCAGGCTCGCCAGCACCTGCGGGAGCGCGACGAAGAGTCCAAGCGCGAGCACGGTCGAAATGACCACGGCCAGCCGTCCCGAGCCTTCGTCCTGCGCAAGCTCTTCCTCGGTCATCTGCTGCTCCGCGGAGAACTGAAGCGCCGAAAAACCCATGGTCATGGACTCGACCAACATCGCAACGCCACGAAAGCCAGGAAACTTCCAGAGCTTTTTCGACCAGCGTGAGCGGTAGGGTCCTTCACGAAGAGCAATCGTGCCGTCCGGTCGCCGAACGGCCACGGTCAAACACGCCGGGGCGCGCATCATCACGCCCTCGATGACCGCTTGTCCGCCGATGTACGGCTGGGCCATCGTGGCCAATATAGCGCCCTTGCGGGGGGGCACGGCAGCCTAGTTGTCGGCGGGCGCCTCGGGCGCCGCCTCTGCCTTCTCGACCTTGCTCTTCTTTGCGTATTTCCTGCGGAAGCGCTCGATGCGACCGGCGGTGTCCACCAGCTTCTGCTTGCCGGTGTAGAACGGATGGCATTCCGAACAGATGTCCACCTGATCGATGCTCTGGGTCGAGCGCATCTGGTGCGATGCGCCGCAAGCGCAAGTCACGGTGATCATGTTGTATTCAGGATGGATGTCGGATTTCATTGCTGTCGTGCTCCGTCGCTGAGCGAGGCCGCCGTATGTAGCCTAGGAGACCCCCGTCGGCAATGAAATCCGACATCCATCCTGAATAC
>CAZHPJ010000427.1:0-2845 GCA_964534585.1 uncultured Sandaracinaceae bacterium
AACCGGGGTTACAATCGGTACGCCCACATACATCGCGCCAGAGCAGGCGTGCGGACAGACCATCGACGGGCGGGCCGATCTTTATTCTCTGTCGGTCATGCTGTACGAGATGATCACGGGCGCGCCTCCGTTCGACGCCGATCAAGTGGGCACGCTCTTGCGCATGCATGTTTCGGCGGCAGTCCCGAGTTTCGGTGAAGTGGCGCCGGACGTGCACGTCCCCGACGCCGTGGAGGGGCTGATCCGGAGCGGCCTCGAGAAGAGGCCGGACGACCGTATCGGGAGCGCACGAGAGTACATCAATCGAATCGATGAGATCGTTGCACCCGAGGATAGGAGCCGCTCGGGGCCTCGCGAGATCCGGTCGCTCGTCTTCGATGGCTTTCGCGGCGCAACGATGCCGTCGATTGCGCGCGTGATCACTGGAAAGAAGACGCCGAAGCAGATCGTGGCCGCCGCGTTCATGGTGATCGGTCTAGTCATCATCCTCAGCTTCACGTTTGGGAGCGAGGGGCCGGACTCCATTCCGGAAGGAGCGCTCTTGCCGTTGGCTTCGGCGGCGTACGGACCCGAGACTGAAACCGCGGCGGAGCTGCTTGCACAAGGGCGTCCCGAGGAAGCCGCCTCGTACCTCATGGGTCATGGGAAGGAAGTGCTCGACGAGCCTTACGCGCAAATGGTTCTCGGTCATGCCCAGGCCAGCGCGCAGCGCAGTCTCCAGGCGTTAGTCGCCTACGAAAAGGCGATCTCACTCGAGCCCAAGCTCGCCAAAGACAAGCTCATGCGCACCAATATCGAGCTCATGTTGGACAAGAAGGCGCCCGGTGTCGTCGATGCGGCCATCGGTTTCCTGGGGAAGTTGGTATTGGAGACCGACAACTGGGCAGCCGCCGATCAACTCGTCGACATGGCTTCTTCATCCAAGTCGCCACACAGGCGCCATAAGGCCATGAGCGTCGCCAACGAGGTCGGCCTGGGCAACCGAGTCGACCGGCTTGGCTCCTATTTGCTCGACTTGCAGCGAGGAGGGACCTGTCTGGCTCGTAAGGAAGCCGTCGCGAACCTTCGCGCCCTCGGGGATAGAAAAGCCATTCCGGCACTACGCAAAGCGAGAAAGCGCATCCGCACGGAGGGCGCGCTGGTCAAGAAGAAGATCAACACCAACGCGTGCCTTCGAACAGCTGCGACAGAAGCAATTCGGTACCTACAAAATCTGTAAGTACGCGCAGTCGCGTCTCTCATCACTGTTGACACACGTCGGCCTTCCCATCAAACTCCCTCCACGTAGGGCGGCATGAAGAGGCGAACACGTACGAGTGATGACACCGTCGAGGAACCTTCGACGGACTCTTCGTCGGGAGAAGCTTTGAATGCTACCGGGCAGTCCCGGCGCAAGTGGATGGTCGCTTCTGCAGCCGCGGTCGCCGGTTCCATGGTGGCCTGTGGCGACACCGGCGGAGGCGCTGCCGGTGGCTCGGGCGATTGCGTGTCGGACGACTCGGGGCCCGCTGAGCTTCCACCCTTCGAGAGCGCTCGATGCACCGACCAGATCGACTCGTCGCCTCCGCCCGCGGACGCAAACCGTTTCAACACCTGGAACCAGGAGCTTCGAGAGAAGGCCTCGGGCCGGGAGGTCGCCCTCGTCGATCTAGATGCGATCGACCACAACTTGCAGCGAGTGGGAAATCAACTCGGCTCCCGCATAGCGCTCCGGTTCGTCGCAAAGAGCCTCCCCAACATCAAGCTGCTCGAATACATGATGGTCACGGCTTGCACGAACCGTGTCATGGCGTTTTCCGAGGGGATGGTGCGGGACCTTCTTTGTTGGTTCGGGAGCGACGTGGACATCCTGCTCGGACGACCCGCGACTGCAGCCGCCGCGGCACGAACGTTTGCCACGCTCGACGCCCACCCCTCGAGCGGCCCTAACCCTGCGGGTGGAGTCCGCTGGCTAGTCGACACGCAGGAACGGCTCACCGAGTATCGGGATCTCGCTGACCAACGCGGCAGCACGATCAACATCGCCGTCGAGATCGACGTCGGTATTCGTCGCGGAGGCGCACTGAACGATGACGAGCTCCTCGCGATGCTGTCGATCATCGACAGCTCGAGCCTCCTCCAGTTTGCCGGGTTCATGGGCTACGAGGGCCACGTGCCTTTCGCGCCGGCGGGAGCCAGCCCTGAAGGGGAGTTCGCCGCCGTGCAAAGGCGGTATGCCGATTTCGTTCGAGCCGGAAGCGAGGCGTTCCCATCGCTTTTCGAAGGTTCACCGCTCTACAACAGCGGCGGCAGTCGGACGTACGAACGCTACACGGACGACCTCGAAACCCCGGTCAACGAGGTTGCCATGGGGTCAGCCTTCACCTTTCCGTCAAACTTTTCCAACTTGCCCGACCAGGAGCTCCGTCCAGCAACGTTTTTCGGTTCCCCAGTTCAAAAACGGACCGACCCAGCAGAGATACCCTTTGCGCCCGGGTTCCTTCCGTCCATGGCAGAAACCGATCCTTCCTTGGAGGTCTCCTTCCACATGGTGGGCGGCGGTTTCCCCGGCGCGTACGTGTTTCCCGAAGGGCTCGTCGAGAACCCCGTGCTTGCGGGGGACGGAGGGGTCGTCAACCTGCTGCCCAACCAGGGTCAGTGGCTGGGCTCCCGAGAGGTTCCCCTCGATATCGGCGACTTCATCTTCTACTACCCCATGGAGGGCGACGGCATCCGCTGGCTCAACCGGCTGGAGGTTTTTCGCAACGGCACGCGCATCGACCAGTGGAGCACCTTCGAGCCCGGCATCCGAAGCACCTGACTTCACAGCGAACACCGGCCGCCGTCCGCGCAGATCGAAAGAAGC
>CAZHPJ010000428.1:0-2845 GCA_964534585.1 uncultured Sandaracinaceae bacterium
CAATGCACCCGAGGCACAAGTGCTCTGCGAAGATGAACAGCCAGACGTTGCGTTTCTCGATCTGCGAATGCCCGGCCCCGATGGCGTAGCACTCGCGGAAACACTCATGGCCAACCATCCAGACCTCAGAGTGGTGATCGTGTCCGCGCACGATGAGGGCGCGCTACGAGCGTTCGACGCGCGCGTCGCGGACTATCTGCTCAAGCCGGTCCGGCTCGAACGACTCCGCCAAGCGGTCGAGCGCGTTCGTGGCACGTCCGTCGGAGCCGCAAGCGGGCCCGAACGGCTCGAGCGAATCGCCGTGCGTCGCAAGGATGCCTACGTGGTACTCGAGCTCGGCGACGTGATCTACTTCGAGGTCAAAGACGAGCTCGTGTGGGCCGTCACCCAAGAAGACCGGTTTGCAATCGACAAGACGCTCGCCAACTTGGAAGACGAGCTCGGCCCCGAGGCGTTCTTCCGATCGCATCGTGGGTTCATCGTGCGCTGCGATCGGATCCGCGCCATCGAACCAACGGGAGCCGGAACCTACCAACTCCTGCTCGACCATCCAGAGGAGCCGAAGATTCCCCTGGCCCGGGAACGAGCGAAGAAGCTCCGCGAACGCATCCCGTTTTCCGGCTGAGCGCACGAAAACCCTTAGCGATCGCGCCCCGAGGTGGTAAACCCCGTCGCATGAGGGGGACATGGATCACTCGACTGCTTGCGCTTGGCGTCCTTGCCGGGCTTCTTGCGCTATCGGGCTGCAAAAAGGGCAAGGACAGCTCCACGGCTGCAGACGAAAAGCGAGAGCCACCGCCACCGTCGGGCACGATGGGCTTACAGGGCATGTACTCGTACATGGCCGATGCGGGGATCTTCATCGACTGCGCAACCAAAGAGCGGTGGCCGGTCGCCACGGAAGGGGACAATGCAACTTTGGAGCGGGCGTACCTGAAAGCAAAGATAGCCCCCGGCGCGCCGTTGCTCGTTACCGTGGAAGGTGGCTTGGACTCGCGCCCCAAAGTCGACGGCCGAGGCCAAGAAACCACCCTGATCATCCAGCGCTTCGTGCGCACATGGCCTAGGGAGACCTGTGGAAGCATGCACCACGTCACCCTGGAAGACACCGCCTGGGCGTTACTCGAGCTCAACGGCAAGACGATCACCGTCAAAGTAAACGACAAAGCCCCCTACCTCGAGCTCAACTCCAACAAGGCGAGCGCTTACGGTTTCGGTGGCTGCAATCGCTTCTTTGGGTCGTACGAGACCACTGGGTCTTCGCTCACGCTAGGTGCTTTGGGTGCGACCCGCATGGCGTGCCCCGAAGGAATGGATCAAGAGCAGGAACTCTTCACCGCACTCAGCTCTACCACTCGATACGAGATCCACGGCTCCAAGCTCCTGCTCTTCGCGGACAAGGCGCTGGTCGCGCGATTCGAGGCCAGAGCACCAGCCGAGTGACTCGGCGAAGGCGACTGCGTCACCGGAGAAGTCTACGTACGGCAGAGCGGCTAGTCAGTGCCATGCAGATCTCGGGCCTTGGGTCCCGGGCCTTGGGCCTCAGGACTCGCGGCCCGAGACTCGCGACTCGAGACTCATGCCCCGTGCCCCGTGCCCCGGCACGCCCGTCGCGAGCCGTTCTCCGGTAGCACAGTTGACTCCCGTATCGACACCGGGCCCCGCTGGCTGTACGAACGACGTGATGAAAATCGGTATCGTTTCAATCAACGTTGGCGGCCCTGCGACCGCCGAGAACATGATCGAGATCGCTCAGCATGCCGAGGCTGCTGGGATCGAATCGGTCTGGACCTTCGAGCACGTCATGGTGCCGACGAACTACGAGTCGAAATACCCATATGACCGCTCCGGCAAAATGCCGATCACACCGGAGGTCTGGTTCCTCGACCCCCTGATCTCGCTCACGTACGTGGCCGCCGCGACCAAGACGATCCGGCTGGGCACGGGGGTCAATATCTTCCCGCAAGCGAATCCGCTGCTCTTTGCCAAGCAGACTGCCTCCCTCGACGCGCTCAGCGGCGGACGATTGACTCTCGGGCTCGGCATCGGCTGGCTCGCCGAAGAGTACCAGGCGATGGGGACTCCGTTCGAGCGGCGCGGCGCGCGATTCGACGACTACCTCGAAGCCGTGAAGAAAGTTTGGAGCGGAGAGCTTGTCGAGCACGAAAGCGAGTTCCTATCATGGCACGGCTTCATGAGTCATCCGACCCCCGCACAGAAGCCACACCCGCCGATCCTGATCGGCGGTACGACGACCAAGAACCTGCAACGCGTCATCAACGCGGCGCAAGGTTGGTACGCGCCCAGCGACTCGCAGAGCGAGCTCACGGAGAAGATCGCGAAGCTCAAAGAAATGGCCGCCCAGGCTGGGCGGCCCTTCGAGTCGATCGACATCACGACGAACTGGCGCATCGCGAAGCGTCCGGACGCACTGCCCGAGCTCGAGGACCTGGGGATCACCCGGGCGGTCGTGCTACTGAGTGCAACCGGCGAGTCCGATCCGCGGAAAGCGATCGACCTGATCGCCTCCCGCGCAGGTTTATAGTGTTGCCGTGCGTCGTCAGGGGAAGTTGACGCCGCTCAGACAGGCTCCCCAGGCGATGGCCTCGTTCTGACACTGGGTGGAGTCTGGATCGCAGTTGTTGGCCTCCATGCAGGCCAGGAAGGTATCCGCTTCGGCACCACAGCTGTCATCGAACGCGGGTGCACAGCCCGCTACGCACTGATCAAAGCCCAAGTCGGGGTCCACGCCGCTGAGAACGCAAGAGCTCGAGCAAATCGCCTCGCAGGTGCTGTTCGAAGGACCGCCATTGGAGCCGCCCGAACCGGAACCACCTGAACCGGA
>CAZHPJ010000429.1:0-2834 GCA_964534585.1 uncultured Sandaracinaceae bacterium
AGGGGCTCGGTTCGCTGATGTTGCAACGCTTGATCGAGGCCGCCTGGGAGCGGGACGTTCGGTGGTTTCGCACGGAGCTTCTGGCGAGCAACAACGCATCGAGACGCATGTTCGAGTCCCTCAGTTCCGAGGTAAAATTCGAGCATTCGGGAGACGGCGCGACGATTGCTACGCTGCCGGTTCCGGAGCCCGACCGAACCCCCACGGCTCCGGGCTTCTTCGTCGGCACCCCCATCCACAAGCTCCTGTCCTATGTGGCGCGAGCCAAGGTGTCGGTGCGACCCCGCGTGACGCAGCCGCCCGAGCCGCCGCGCTAAGACACCTGCACCGGGAACATCATCGGGGCGCGTACCTCGACCATGCGTTGTGCGTCGGTGAGTGTGCCCACGATACGCAGGGCGAACGGGAATGCGGTACCGGGGCCTCGGCTCGTGATGAGATTGCCGTCCGCCACCACCGGGTGCTCGCTGTATTCGCCCCAGTCTTCGAGCATGGCCTTGACGCTCGGATGGCTGGTCAGCTGCCGATTCTGAAAGACCCCATGCGCTTGGAGCGCGATCGGTGCGGCGCAGATCGCCCCAACCCAGCGATTGTTTTCCTCTTGTCGGCGAAGAATCTCTCCGACCTTCGCGGACTGTGCCAATCGTTGGGCCCCTTCCGCGCCGCCTGGCAGGACGACGATATCGAAATCGCCCCCGACGCTGTCGAGCGCAACGTCTGGCGTAATGACCACCCCGCGGCTGCATCGAATCGGATCGGCGCCGTCGACGCCCGCAACCGTCACGTCGATTCCGCCGCGGCGCAGGACATCGATGCTGATCACGGCTTCTATCTCTTCACTGCCCTGCGTGAGCAGGACCAACGCCGTGGGCTTGTCCGTCATGGCAGGTCGTCGCAGTTGCGGGACTTGTCGGCTTTGCAAATTTCGGCGATTCGCGTGCGGAGCGCCGCTTCGAGCTTGGTCAATCCCAGCCTCTTGGCAAGGTCGATCGCGGCAGCCGCGCTGGCTCGGTCTACGACAAACGCTTTCAGTCCCAGCAAGGCGCTCACGCGCTGCCCACTGGCGCAGTGGACGACGGCCGGCAGCACATCCTGCCCGATGAGGGCCTTGCCCAGGGAACGCGCGTTGTCTTCGGTGAGCCCCGCAGCGCCTGCGACTGGGATCCGCACGAACTTCATTCCCAAGGCTTCAACGGCGGCTCGTTCCCCCTCATCGCCGCGCTCGCTGTCCGTGCGTAGCGTGATGATCATTCGATACCCCGCCTCCTGAATCGCCTTGAGCTGTTCGGGGGAGGGTTGGCCGCCGATGAGCAGACCCGTTTTGGTGACCCGAGCGTTGGGTATCGGAACTAGCGGGGGGGTTTCGTCGATGTTCTTCGGCGTGCTGGGCTGCTCTGGCGATCGGTCGGCGGCCGCCAGAGGTAGTAGGGGCGGCGTGCCGAGCATCGCGGCCGCCAAAACCAAGTAGACGACTGGGATTGCGCGTTGCAACATAGGAGGCCTCATCCGATAGTGTGGCGTTTGAGCGCGCGCCCGATGTAACGGACCTTCTGGCCCAACGGGAAGCGGCCAAGGCTGACCTTGACCACGCCGTTCGTGAACGCGCTCTTTCGCGAGTAATCGATATTGACGTCGACGATCACGGGTCGTCCTGTGCTAGCGATCGCAAGCGCCTCATCGAGGGCCCGATCGACCGCGAGGTCGTTGTCCATGTTTATGTATGCCGCACCCGTGGCGGTCGCTATGCCTTCGATCTGCACGTCGCCGATGATAGAGCAGGTCTTGTCCTTCAGCGGAATCGCCTGGAGCTGAGAAATTTGGGCGAGCTCACCGTCGTGGAACACGAAAAAGACGGCCCCGAGCCCGTTCATCGTGGCGGTGAGGATCTCCAACGCGGTCATCATGAAGGCGCCGTCGCCCACGATGGCACACACCTGCTTGTCAGGATGCGACAGCTTCACGCCGATAGTCCCGGGCACGCAGTAGCCCATACAGTTGAAGTCGGTCGGCGAGATGAGGTGCTTGGACTCGTAGACGGGGAATTGTTCGGCAGTCAGGAAGGTGTGGTTCCCGTCGTCGACGACGACGTAGGCGTCGCGATCGAGCTTCTTGCGGAGCTGTCGAAAGAAGATGCCCGGACTGACCCTCTCGTCGTTGACCTTGCTGGTCCAACTCGCGAAGAAGGCTTCTTTTTCTTGCGCGATGCGCCGCTCGAGGTTGCTTCGATCTGGTGGACTGACCCGTTCGCTCTTGAGCGCTTCGAGCAGCGCCATCATGAAGAGCTCACCGTCGGCTTCGATCGCTACGGTGGCTGGGTAGTTCTTGCTGAAGACTTCGGGGTCGATGTCGGCGTGGATCAGCGTTTGCGGAATCGGCATGCCGTAGCTTCCAGTCGCGAGCTCCGCGAAACGAACGCCGACTGCTAGAAGGCAATCCACCCCTTCGAAGGCTTTGCGTGCTGCGGGAACAGCCGATGGCCCGAAGCCAAAGCCGGTGTGCAGCGCGTGGTCGTGGGGGAACACGCTGATGCCTTGTAGGGTCGTCGACACCGGGGCGCCCAACAGCTCAGCGACCTCCATGCTCCACTTAGTCGCCTCGCGCGCGCCCCAGCCAAGATACATGCCTGGCTGCTTCGCGTTGCGCAGTAGCTCGACAGCACGCCTGATCAGCGCGGGGTCAGGCGTAGGTGGGCGGTAGCTGGGAACGAACTTCGGGACTTCGTTCACCTCCGCTGTGAACATCTGTATGTCACTCGAGATCTCGACGAACACCGGGCCGGGCAGGCCGGACGTCGCGATTTCATAAGCTTGGTAGATCGTGGGCACGCCGGCTTC
>CAZHPJ010000430.1:0-2814 GCA_964534585.1 uncultured Sandaracinaceae bacterium
CGATTAATAGACATCATCCGTGATCCCTTCGGGTTTTGAAGACACTCCCTAGTCGGCGCTTCGTGGGCCGTCGCCGTGAAATGCGAGCTGTCCGCAGGCGGCTGCGACATCGTCCCCCCGCGTCTTGCGGACGAACACCGAGAGCCCCCGCCGCGTAAGCTGCTCCTGGAAGCGCGTGACGTGACTGGAGTCGGGCGCACGAAGATCGGACGCGGAAATCGGATTCATCGGGATGAGGTTCACCTTCACGGGGATGCCACGGAGCAGGTCGACCATACCGTTCGCGTCGCTGACTGAGTCGTTCACGCCTTTGATCAGCGTGTACTCGATGGTGATGCGCTGACGCTTCGGCATTGGATAGCGGCGCAATGCATTGGTCAGCTCGCCGAGCCCGTGCTTGCGATTGAGCGGCATGATCTTGCTCCGGTCGTCGTCCCGTACCGCGTGGAGGGAGATGGCGAGCTGCACCTGCCCGCCGAAATCTTTGCCGAGGCGGTCGATTTGCTTGACCAGGCCGCTCGTAGACACGGTGACGCGCCGCTTGGAAAGGTCGAGGCCGTCCGGGTGTGTCAGCAACACGAGCGCACGCGCGACCGCGTCGTAGTTGTGGAGCGGCTCCCCCATGCCCATAAAAACCACGTTACGGATGCGCTGAGTACGCTCGAGCTTGCGACGGCCGAGGAGCACCTGCGCGACGATTTCGCCATCGCTCATCTGGCGCTTCAAGCCCGCCACGCCCGACGCGCAGAACACGCAGCCCATCGCGCAGCCGACCTGACTCGAAATGCACTGGGTGACGACCCGCTCGTCACCTACCTGCGGGATCAACACGGTCTCGACCTTCTCGCCATCGGGCATCTCCACGAGGAGCTTCTTGGTCCCGTCCGACGACTCGTGTTCCGCAACGATTTCGATCGGCCAGCCTACGCCTTCCTCTTTCATACGCGCTCGGAGAACCTTCGGAAGATTGCTCATTTGGTCCGGGTCGAGGACACCTTGGCGATGGATCCAATCGAAGACTTGCTTGCCCCGATACGCAGGCTCACCCCAGGCAAGGACGCGCTCTTCCCATTCGGCGGGCAAGCGCGCGATGGGATGCGACGGGGCGGTCAATGTGTCGGCCGGAAGCTTCACGACCCTTAGCGGTGGCAGGGTTTGGGGCGCGGCGCAATCACAGCAAGGTTGGGGCTGAGGCCGAGTGCGCGGTTGCAGCGCTTCAGGAACGTTGACAAACGTTGCAGGCGACGCAGGTTGCGCGCATGGATCGTCCTGGTACCGCCGCCGTCCTGTCGTTCATCATCCCCGGCCTCGGCCAGCTCTACAATGGCAAGGTCCTGCGCGGGATCATCTGGTTGATCATCACGCCGGGGTTGTGGATCGGCAGCGGCGGGTTTCTGGGTTGGGTGTGTCACTTGATTTCGTCGTACATGGCGTACCAGTGGGCGCGGGATAACCCGATCGCAGAGCCGTAGCTCGTTCACTCGGCCCGGCCTCGCTTAACCCCTGAGTTGTCGACTTGCCTGTGACTGTTACCCTGTACGTGGGGGTTGTGTGATGATTCGAACGCTTTTTGTTTTGGCGTTGGTCGCCGCGTGTCCGCTCGGCTGCGCGTCGGGCGGGCCTGAAGAAGGCACCATCCGGCTGGAGGATCTCCCGAGTGTCTGTGACGAGGAAGGCGCTCCCGAGGGGTGTGGCAAAGCCTGTCTCAGCGACTCGGTGTGTGACACGGGAACGTTCTGCGACAACGGTGTTTGCATCGCGGTGTGCACGCCGGAAGGCGGGCAATGCGGCACCGCAGCTGAGTGCATCTCGAACGGACGGTGCGTGCCGGTGTTCGGTGACGGCGGCGTGATCACGGGCGATGGCTCGGTGTGTGCTGAGCTCGAGGTTGCGACAGACCGCGTCATTCCCAACATCATGATCATCGTCGACCGTAGCGGTAGCATGCGGCGCGACTTCGAAGGAGACTGCCCCTTTACCGGAGGCGGTTGCCCCAACTCCGGTACCCTCAACCCGAACTTCGGCGTGGCGCGATGGGATTCGGTCGAGGATGCACTGGTCGGAGCCAACGGACTCGTCCGCAGGCTCGACTCGATCGCGCGGTTTGGGCTGACGTTGTACTGGAAGCCTGGCGAGAGCTCACCTTCGATGGTCGACGGCGAGATGTGCGCAAGCACGGACGGCGTCGCGATCACGCAGAGCCTCGACAACGCCGGCGCCATCGCTGCCATCTTCATCGCAAACGATCCGGGCGGCTACACGCCGACAGCCGAGGCGATCGAAGCGGTAACCGCTGCGTTCATCACGACGCCGCCGCCTGAAGGACCAACGGTGTACTTGCTTGCGACGGACGGACTGCCAAACGGCTGTGACCAAAGCGGTGGGAACGTCGACCGCAACAACAGCATCGCCGCGGTAGAAGGCGCGCTCAGCGAGGGCATCGAAACGTTCGTACTGGGCGTGAACTTCAACGATAGCCATTTACAGGATCTCGCCAACGCTGGCCAGGGTGTCGGCTTAGGCGCAACTCTCTGGACGGCCAACAACGTCTCGGAGCTGCAGGCCGCCCTCGAGCAAATCGTCGTCCAAAACATCCCGTGCACGGTGAGCCTCACCAACGGCACGATCGACACCGCGAAGGCGTGCTCGGGCACAGTCCGACTGAATGGCGAAGCGCTGACGTGCGACGTTCAAGGGCGCGGCTGGCGCGCGGTGGATGGCAACACCATCGAGCTGACGGGCTCGGCATGCGCGGACTGGCGAGCGGGAAACGCGGACCTCAACGCGGTATTCCCATGCGACGTCGTCGTAGTG
>CAZHPJ010000431.1:0-2813 GCA_964534585.1 uncultured Sandaracinaceae bacterium
CGTGCTCGCGCTCGGGTCCTGCTTGTCCGCTCTACGTGGGGGCGATGCTGATGTGGCCGCGGCCTTGCATCTTTGCGTCGTAGACGGCCGCGTCCGCGTCTTGCAGCAGCAATCGCCATTCGCCGCTCTGCCGCGGTGATAGCGTGATGCCGATGCTTGCGCTCAGGCAGAAACGGGTGCCGGACACCGTGATCGGGCGTTGCAGTCTTTCGATCAGCTCGTTGGCAAGGTGCTCCGCTTTTTGTACATGTTTCATGCCTCGGACGAAGACCGCGAATTCGCTGCTCCCGCTGCGCGTTACGACATCGTGCTCATCCAGCTGCTCGCGAAGGCGCGAGGCGACTTCGTAGAGGAGCAGGTCCGCGACGCGCGCCCCAAAACGCGTGCTCACCGCGGAGAAGTCGTCGAGGTCGATGAGCATCAGGGCGAAGGCATCGCCCGCGCGGCAGCGTGTCAGGAGGATTCGCTCGAACTCACGTCGTGGGTCGTCACCCAGGAGATCTTCTGCGCTGTACATACCGTGCCCCTCTTCATGTTAGGGGGGCTGGGGGGGCGGGGGCAAATAGCGGGGCCGGGGCTGAGACAGCGTCAGCGTCCGTGGCGGCGTCAGTGAGCGGGCTCTCGCAGCAACTCAGCGCGCTTGCCTACGGGATCTCTGAGCGGGTTGCTGCGTAGCTGTTTGACCTCCTGCGCCGTATACGCAGGCTCAGGCTTCTTCCCCGTGAACCGCTCCAACAACCAGTTCATCAATGCTGCTAGCCTTGCGTCGGAAAGCGGCGCCTGAGCCGCCCCCGGCACCCGCACCCAGTACTCACGCGCGCCAGGCCTTCCGTTGAGCTCCGGCATCGCCCGAAACGACGGCACAGATCTCGACCCGCTTCCGTCCATCCGATGACACCCCGAACAATTCAGGAGGTAGTCATGCTCCACGTACGAGTCCGCGTCGACGGGCTGTGCCAGGAGCAGAAACGCGACCGTGGCGAAGACGAGCTTCATTTCTCTGGCTGCGCTTCTTTGGCTGCCTTGATGAGCACCGCGGTCGAGCAGCTGTAGGTTTGCGACTTTGCGCCGCCGCACCAGTTGATGTCGTTGTTGCGATACCAGTGGTAGAGCGGGCGCTCGCCTTCGTTACGGTTGCACATGCAGCGGCCGCAGAACGTTTTTCCGCAGCAGTCGTTGTACGAGATGATGTAGTCCTTGCCGTCGGCCGGGTTTCGACAGGTGCCGATCCAGGTCACTGGGGACATTTCCGTTCCGGGTGGGCATGCGGTGTGGGAGCCGCCGCAGCAGCTGCAAAGGAAGCCATCGATGGCGCAATGACGCCAGTATTCGCAACGGCTCGGATCGCCTTCGCGGCCCTTGACTCCGTCCTCGCCGACCGTGTGCTTCTCCGCGGCGCGTGCCACCGGGAGCAAGGGGAGGACGGCTCCGCCAACGAGCACCCCGCCGAAGCGCGACAACCAGTTGCGACGCGACACCCGCCGCGCGGACTGCCGTGTCATTCCTTCGAACCAACGATCGAGCCGACTCATTTGGCCTTCTCCTGTAGATACTCCTGGATCGATGCGACCCCGCGGCGTTGCGCCTCGAACAGGCTTTCGAGGTGTTCGCGCGTGTTGACCAAACCCTGCGCAGCCACCATACCGTCTTTGTCGATGAGCACTGCGTAGGGGAGCTTGGCCACCCCGTAGCTCATGCCTAGTGGAGCGGACAGCACGTACGGCAAGTGCGAGATGTGTTTTTGACTCGCGAACGCGCGGTGCTCTTCTGGCGCGCCATCGCTGGCCAGAATGACCCGAACGCGCGGGACTTCGGTGCGGGCGACGCGCTCGACTGTGGGCAGAAGCGTGTCGCAGACCGGGCATGTCGGCGACAGGAAGAACAAAAGGGTTCGGCTCTCGTCTGCTGATGCGCCACCGATTTGCAATGGGCGGTCGTGGATGTCGATCAACGCCAGCTCGGGGGCTGAGTCGCCGACTTTGACTTTCGCCTCCGGCGACAATGCGCCGACCGGCGATATGCGTTCGTGGAGCAACCCGATTTGCCGGGTGAGGGCCAGGACCGTCAACGTGAGACCGATGACTAGCAGCCACAGGACGCCGTTGGACATGAGGAGCGCTTCGATCATCGGGCACCTCCAAATCGACGCAGCGCGGGCCCGGTGTTCGCCAGCCGTTGCCCTGCTGCCCAAAGGAGACACACCGTGATGAGCGTCGCGATCACGGTTAGGGCGTCGATCCAAATGAGCGGCCGCGTCCGAATGGGCATGACGACGACGGCGGTGGCGACCAACAAAACTGCGTTGCGGACGACGAGCCAGTTGCTCAGCGGGACGCGCGCGGAGGAGGCGAAGCAGCCGCAGTCGATGTCACGCCGCCCGCGCGCGAGGTTCGTCGCGATCGCGACCGTGTACAGCATGAGCAGTGGTATCGCGGCGAACACGGTGGCTTGTCGAGTCGGTGGATACAGAAACCCGACGGCGATGGAGGCCTCCACCAAAGGCAGGACCCGTGTAAGTGCAGGAACCAGCCATGACGGTAGCAGTTGGTACGCGCGCAGCGTCGCGCCAAAGCGAGCTCGATCTGACGCTTTGTGCCAGGCGGCCGCGGCAAAGAGGAGCGCCAGCCCCAAGCGAAGCGACAGCTCGATGACCGGGTCGATCATGGCACCACCAGTAACGCGCCGGACAGGCCGGCTTCGTCTATGTCCCGAAGATGTTCGCCGCTCAGAGCGTCGAGCACCCCGACTGCGCCGAGATCTGCATGACGCACGAAGAGCAGCGGACGAGACCGCTCTCACAATCTCGTCCGCTG
>CAZHPJ010000432.1:0-2810 GCA_964534585.1 uncultured Sandaracinaceae bacterium
GACGATGCCGAGGAGCGGAGCGTCCACGTCAACTATCTAGATCTCGTCAACGATCTGCGCGTTGGTGAGCGAGTTACGGTCGACAATGGCCTCATCAACCTCGAAGTGCTCGAAGTCTTCGAACATCGCCTCAAGTGCAAAGTGTTGGATGGAGGAACGCTCGGCTCGCGGAAGCACGTCAATCTACCGGGCGTTCGCGTCAACCTGCCTTCGATCACCAAGAAAGATCGCGAGGACATCACGTTTGCCATCGAGCAAGACCTCGACTTCATCGCGCTGTCGTTCGTTCGCGGCGCCGAAGACGTTCTCGAGGTTCGGGAGATCGTCAATGCGGTTGGCGGGCATCAGCGTCTCATCGCCAAGATCGAAAACCAAGAAGGCGTCGACAACTTCGATGCCATCCTCGGAGCGGCCGATGGCATCATGGTCGCGCGCGGCGACCTCGGCGTGGAAGTAGCCTTCGAAGAGCTTCCTGTGCTTCAGCGCGACATGATTCGCCGCTGCGCCATCGCCGGCAAGCCGATCATCGTGGCGACTCACTTGCTCGAGTCGATGATCGACAATCCCTTGCCCACGCGAGCCGAGGTGACCGACGTAGCGAACGCGGTGTACGAGCAGGCGGACGCGATCATGCTGAGCGGCGAGACGGCTGCGGGGAAGTATCCCGTGCGCTGCGTCGAGGTGCTCGATACGATCGCGCGCCGGACCGAGATGGTTGCCGGGCTCGACTTCTACAAGGAACGTCCTGCGCCGACCACGCAGCGCGCACACGTCGCGCAGAGCGCTTGCCGTCTTGCGGATTCACTCGGCGCGCGAGCGATCGTCGTGATGACACGGCGCGGTTACTTCGGTCAGCTCGTTGCGAGTTACCGGCCTCAGCGCGCGATCATCTATGCCTTCACGAACATGAGCACAACGCGGCGCAAGCTTTGGCTGAACCGCGCCGTGATTCCATTTCGTATGAATCTGTCTCGAGATCCCGAGAAAACGATCGTCAACGCCCTTGCCAAGCTGCGCGAGCGCGACGTGGTCGACGCGGGCGAGCCCGTGGTGGTCGTCTCGGATGTGGCCACAGCGACAGGGGATTTGGTGACCAGCATACAAGTGCGGGTGTCCGAGTAGCCCCCGCAGCCGTTTGGCCCTAAACAGTTAGTGTATGCGTGTGCGCGCTTGCTTAATCTTACTGTTCGGCCTCGCCGTGGGTTGCGGGTCCTCCGAAGAGGTGTTCGTCGGCGAGCTAACCGCACCGGTGGTCTACGGCAGCGATGACCGCGTCGAGGTGTTCAACCATCCGGACGCCGAGCTGCGGAGCATCGCCGAAGCGTCGATCGTCGCATTGATTCCAAGCTTCCGAATCAGCAGGGAGTCGGACGGAAGCTACAGTCTCTTTACGGAATCGCTCAAGGACGCTCGGGGGCTCTGCGCCGACGAGTTGTTCGGCAATCAACCGACCGCGGCGTCTTGTTCGGGTGTGCTGATCGACGACGACCTCGTTCTGACGGCGGGCCACTGCATCGATACGCAAACACCGTGCGACTCGTACGCCTACGTATTCAACTACTATCTCAAAGACCCGACCCATCTTGCGGCGATTCGAGATGAAGACGTCTATTCGTGTGCTCGGGTCGTTTCCCAAGGAAGCCCGCAAGGAAGCGACCTCACGCCCGACTTCGCCGTCGTCCAACTCGATCGATCGGTTGAAGGCGCCCGATCACCGGTCTCGATTCGACCGGCAACGCCTTTGGACGAGCAAGAGTCGCTCGCGATGATCGGCTTTGGAAGCGGTCTGCCAGCCAAGATCGACTCTGGCGGAACAGTAGCTGACCCCCGCGCTGCCAAGCTCGATTTCTTCATCGCGAATCTCGACGCCTTTCAGGGACATTCCGGTAGCGCGACGTTCGACTCGGAGAATCGGCTCGCGGGTATTCTCATCGGTGGCCGCACTCCTGACTACGTCACCTTGGAAGGCGAATTCTGCGACCGGGTCTCCGTCTACGAAGACTCCCAGGCCGCTGAGGTGGTCCACAATATCGCTCCAATCGTGGCTGCCTTGTGCGTCGACGGTTGGGCAGCGGAAGAGCTTTGTGATCCGAAAGCTTGCGAAGGTGAGCCGTGCGGTTTCACGCCCCCGCCACCGGGCGACTCTGGTGTCCTTCCCGCCAAGAAATCTGGCTGCAGCGCGTCGTCGAATGGCTCGACTGGCTTGGTGTCCGGTTGGTTGGGGCTGCTGTTGTTCGTAGCAGCGCGCCGATTCAGGCGGCCAGCCGCTTGACGACCTCGAGGGCTTCGCGGACGTGCTTCTTCGCGTTGAGCTGTGAGTTGAATACGTGTTGCACCTTGCCCTCACGATCGATCACGTAGGTGACACGCCCTGGCAGCAAGCCCATCGTCTTGGGCACGCCGTAAGCCTTTTGCAGCGCTTTGTCGCGGTCGCTCACCAATAGAAAAGGCAGGCGGTGATGCTCCGCGAAGCTCTTGTGGCTTTCCTCGCTATCTTGGCTCACGCCGATGACCACCGCGCCCGCCTCGACGAAGTCCTCAAAGCTGTCGCGGAACGTGCATGCCTCCGCGGTGCACCCAGGAGTCTCGTCCTTCGGGTAGAAATAGAGGACGACGGTTTTCTCACCGCGGAACTGCGACAACGAGATCGTGTCCCCGTTCTGTGTGGTCTTGCTGAAGTCTGGCGCGGTCGCGCCCTCGCTGATAGTCGCCATGGCTTGCCTCCGGTCCGGAAAGTAGCACCCGTGCCATGGTTCGATTTGGAAACGGTGAAACATGTTCTATTTTTGCGAGATGGATGATCGCTTCTT
>CAZHPJ010000433.1:0-2799 GCA_964534585.1 uncultured Sandaracinaceae bacterium
CGAAGGTCAGCTCGTCGTCGTCGATGGGCTTCATTGGATGCTCTCGATGGCGCCCGGCGGCTTCGACCCACTGCGCCGGTTCGTCAAAGGCATCATCGAAGAAGGGGGACGGCGTCGTTGGTTGGCACATGGCGCCGTGCTGTTCTGGAATTTCGCCTCGACGGTTGCTCCGCTGCGCGACGCGTTCCCTGAAACGATCCGGCTGAACCCTTTGAACGAGCAAGAGCTGCAAGCGGCCGTCATCGCCAGGCACCGGTTGAGCGGTTTCGAGCACTCCTTCGACCGGGGAGACGGGTCACCAATAGAAGGTTTGTTCGCGCGGAGCGCCACCCGTATTCGCCGACCGTACGACCAATACTTCCACGAGCTTCACGAAGCGACCGGCGGTCTCGTGCGCGATGCGCTTCGACTATGGCTGGCCTCGATCCGAGGCATCCAGGACGACATCGTGCACGTCGGACCGATCCCGGCTTCATCGTATGCGCGCGTGAGACGCCTTCCGGACGATGTCTTGGTCAACCTCTACCAAATCGGGCGCGAAGGTTGGATCGACGCTGCTGGTCAAGCGCGGCTGTTCCGGCTCGACGTCAACACCGCTCAAGCGCAGCTGAGCCGACTCGCGCACCTGGGCTTGCTCGAGGAACGCGACGGCGCGTTCGTGGTGGCGGTGCATCTGCGAGGCGTGCTGGGCCGTGTATTCGCGGAGCGAGGCTGGGTGCTGTGATGTTGCCGCTTCGCCGAGTTTGTTTGTCCTTTCTCCTGGTCGCGTGGATTGCGGCACCAGGGACGGCCCAGGAGCCAGACCCGCCACCCGCCGCCCTGAAGACGGCCCCAGCAAGCAAGCACGCGCCTAGGCAAGTAGCTCCCACCGAACGAGAGATTCGAACCGATGAGACTTCCACCGAACCGCCCCGATTCATCGCCAAGGCGCCGCCCACGCCAGCAGCGGTCGAGGAGCCTCCGCCGATTGAGGACCGCAACCATCTACTGATCCTCTTCCTGTCGCTCCTCGGCGTGGGCGTCGTGCTGTTCATCGCCGAGCGCGCTCGCAGTTGGATCACCGCCAACATCCCCTTGCGACGCGTTCTGGGTGTCCTCGTATTCGTCTTGCGGTTGATGGGTCTCGGGCTTCTACTTGCGATTGTCCTCGATTTGATCCCCGGAGGGCAGGACTGGATTCTCTGGACGCTGCTCGTCCTCGCGCTAGTCGTCGGATGGTCGGTGCGTGATCTCTTCGCCGATGTGGTTGCTGGCGGGATCTTGGCTGCCGAGCGCCGTGTGAAGAAAGGCATGTGGATCTCCGGTGATGGTTTCCAAGGTACGGTTGAAGGACGATCGCTGCGGGCGACGTGGCTGCGTGACGCACAAGGGCACCGATTGACGGTGCCCAATCGCGCGATGATCGGCGCACCGATGGTATACGACGCGGGCGCGGATGCTGAGCACGAGGTCGTGGTGCGCCTCGAAGGGTACGACGATGCGGGCAAGGTGCGTATGGCGCTCACCGACGCGATTCTCAGCTCACCGTGGGTGCTTGCCGGGGCTACGCCAGTGGTGTTGCGCGATCCCGCTGATCCAGTCGTGTGGCGAGTTCGGACGAAGCTCCTCGAGCCGCGCTTTTCGGTGCACTTCGAGGGAGAGCTTCTCGAGCGCGTCGAAGACTTGCTGCGCCACGAAGCGAAGCCTGAAGAGCGCAACACCGTTCCCAGCGAAGATCCAGTGGAAGCCTGACTAGGCGATCCAGTCGCGAAGCTCGCCGGTCACGACCCGTGGAGCCTGCTGAAGCGCTTCGACCGTCTTGGCACCGCAGAGCAGCATGACTGAGCGAAGCTCACGCTCGATTCGCAGCAAGAACGAGCGTGCTCCGTCGATGCCGCCTCCGAGAAACGCTTGATAGACGTTGCGCGCTATTCCGGCGCAGCTCGCGCCGAGGGCGATCGCCCGGGCCGCGTCCATGCCGCTTTGGATACCTCCGGTCGCAATCGTCGTCATCCCGGCCTCGACGCAGTACCGAACCGACGCTGCGGTGGGGATACCCCAATCCCATAGGGCCTCGCCGAGCGCCTGCTCGTCGCCTTCGGCCCGCAGAGTTTCGACGCCGACCCACGAAGTGCCACCCGCGCCCGAGGTGTCCGCGTGGCGGATGCCGATCGTGCGGAGCTGCGTGGCGACCTCACGGCTGATCCCGTTGCCGGTCTCTTTAGCGATGATGGGCACGTCGAGCTCCGCCCAGAGTCGCTGGAAGGTCTGAAGGCCAGCGCTGAAGCTCCGATCGCCCTCTCGCTGAACCAGCTCCATGGCCGGGTTCATGTGAACGCAGAGGGCGTCAGCGCCGACATCAGCCAACATCTGCGCAATCGCCTCGGTGGAAAGGTCGCGGGCCTGGACCACCCCGACGTTACCGAAGAGAAGGACGTCCGGCGCGTACTCGCGCACCTGGTACGTCCACCTCGTCTCCGGGTGCTTTTGCATGGCGCGCTGGCTTCCCAAGCCGAACGCATAGCCGAGCTCGTTCGCGATCGAAGCGAGAGCCTGGTTGATTTCGGCGGCGCGTTCGTGCCCGCCGGTCATCGCGGCGATCAGCAGCGGCGCACGGAGCTCCTTACCAAGCAGGCACACACGGGTGTCGATCGAATCGAAGTCAGCCTCGGGGAGCGACTGGTGCACGAGCCGTACGCATTCGAGAAGGGTGGTGCGCCGCCGAAATGCGACGTCGTCGGTGGCACACAGATCGAGATGATCGGCCTTTCTCTGCTCAATGTCTGCGCTCATCGCGTTGCTTGCTCGGCGGCGTCCTGC
>CAZHPJ010000434.1:0-2782 GCA_964534585.1 uncultured Sandaracinaceae bacterium
GACCTGCTGGCACCCGTCGACCGAGACGCACTGCAGGTACAGGTCGACGAACGACTGGCCTATCTGAGTGCGCGGCTAGAAGCCGAAGATCTCGTCGATGCAAAGGGTAAGCCGATCGATACGAGCGTCGCGGCTTCCTTCGAAGCTCCTGCGTCGATCGATGAGGTCGAAGAGTGGAGAGTCGTCGAGAAGCTCGAAGCGCTTCGCTGCGGCCCGTACGATGGCGGCCTGTACACGGAGCCCGTCGACTTGGACTTCGATCGCAACCGATGTAGCACGATACGTGAGGGCGAGATCGTTCAACTGTTGGCGCGGTGGCCCAACGGGATGTACCTAGCCCGAACGTCGTACGCGCTCGGTTGGGTTCCAGGCAGAGGCCTCTCTTCGGCCGTCGACCGCGATGCGATCAAAGCACGGCTCGAGCAGCGCGAGCCTCAACCATTCACGCGGCGCGCATTGCTGACTGAAGCATTCTCGTTGCTCGGCAAGCCGTATGGCTGGGGCGGCAAAGACGGCGGCTACGATTGCTCACGGTTTCTGCTCGAGCTCTTTGCGCGGTTCGGCATCAACCTGCCGCGACACAGCGCGCGACAAGCACTGGCGGGCACGTTCTCCGTCGATGTGTCCACCGTCGAGGACCTCAACGAGAAACGGCTCTTGCTGGAAGCCGCCGCACACCGTGGTATCGTGCTGCTCCAGTTTCCAGGCCACATCATGCTGTACCTCGGTACGACCGAGGAAGGCGCGCCAATGGCGATCCACGCGTTCTCCGAGTTCCTGACGCCGTGCGAAGGAATCGAAGAGGAGACGATCAACCGCGTCGACCGAGTGGCGGTGAGCGATCTCTCACTGGGTGCCAGGACCTCGCGCCGCGATTTCCTGAGCCGGATCACCCGTATCGCGGTATTGGGCCACACACCGGGGCCCGCACTCATCGCGGACGCCGAGCTTCGTCCAAGCGCTCCCATCGAACTTCCGAAAGGCCGGTGCGCCGATACCAAACGGAACGCTATCTTTCGATCACCGCATCGGCCCAACCCTTCCCAACCCCTGCGCGTAATCGTCACCAGCGAGCGGGACCCCGGTCTCGCATCTCTCGTCCTCTTCGCACCTGACGGGTCGCAAGTGGAGCCCAAGCAGCACGTGCTCGACGGGCCTCCCTACAGCCGCTGGGTCGAAGTGCCCGAGCCGGAGGTGGGTCGCTGGACCGCGGTCTTTGCGGACGGGGACCTCGTGCGCGCTTGCGAGCACATCAGAGTCGCGAAGCGCCCAGCGCAGCAATCGCCCCGCGTCGCTCCGGGCCCGGCCTGGGACGTGAGCTGGAAGTGGGAGCGCGACACGGAGAACCTCTACGCCGCGTTCGTCGAGCAGCTCTTTCACGAGCCGTCTGGAGAAGACATTACCTGGCCTCTTCTGCAGTCCGTGATCGGAGAGCGCGAGCGCAATTTGCTCTACGACCATCGCTTACCAGGGGAAGACGCGCGGCTCGACCTGGAGCCGGACTGCGCCGACCTGCCTTACTTCCTGCGGGCGTACTTCGCCTGGAAGCTCCGCTTACCGTTCGTGTATCGAGCGTGTACGCGTGGGCGTAAGGACACGCCGCCGCTGTGCGAGCCCACCGTGCTCAGCAATCTCGATGCGGTCCCGGACGCTGACGACGTCGCCGCATTTCGGAGGTTCATACGTCGGATGGCCGGGACGGTGCACTCATCGAGCCCACGCACTCTTCCCGACGATGATCACACCGACCTCTACCCGCTGCGCTTGAGGCGCCAAGCCATACGACCCGGAACCGTGTTCGCCGACCCCTACGGCCACGTGCTGGTCGTCGCGCGCTGGAAACCGCAGGGCGTCACCGAGTACGGCGTGTTGATCGGTGCCGACGCTCAACCGGACGGCACGGTCGGCAGGCGACGATTCTGGCGTGGCTCGTTCTTATTCACGCCCAAGACTGACCTCGTCGGCGCAGGCTTCAAGGGATGGCGCCCTGTTCAATACGATCGCGAGGCCGTTCAGCCGGAAGAGCAACCATGGAAGATCGCGACAAACGACGAGCTCCGCAAAGCGGGCCGAGTCCGGGCGTGGTCCAACGCACAGTACAAAGGCACCGCCGACGATTTCTACACAGCGATGGAAGGCATGATCAACCCGCGCGCGCTCGACCCGGTCCGCATGCAAGTCAGCCTGGTCGACGCCCTCGAAGAATCAGTCCGACGCCGCCTGAGCTCGGTGCAAAACGGCGAAGACTTCATGAAAGCGCAGCGTTACGCCCCCATCGAAATGCCACATGGCCCGAGGCTGTTCCTGACGACAGGCCCTTGGGAGGACTATTCCACCCCATCACGCGACATGCGACTGCTGATCAGCATCGACGCAGTCGTCTCGTTTCCAGACACCGTCACGGCCCACCCCGAGCGGTTTGGAATCCGAGAAGCCGACCGCGACGAGGCGGCACAGCGCGTCCGTGAGGCACTTCAAGTGGAGCTCGAAGGGCGCTCCTTCGAATACACCCGCTCCGACGGGAGCGCGTGGAAGCTGTCCTTGGCAAACGTCGTCACCCGCATGAAGGCGATGGAGATGGCGTACAACCCGAACGACTGCGTAGAGCTGCGTTGGGGCGCGCCCGAGGGGTCAGAGGAGCGGATGACTTGCAAACGGCAGGCCTCGACGGAGCAGCAGTCGCGAATGCAGAAGTATCGGAAGTGGTTCGCAAAGCGACAGCGCCCCGAATAAGCAGCGCCAGATGCCACCCAAACCGTCCACGGAACCGGGTCGACTCCAC
>CAZHPJ010000435.1:0-2782 GCA_964534585.1 uncultured Sandaracinaceae bacterium
GGTTCGGCGTCCACGCCTCCAACGAGTTGGAATTCCCCCTGCCCCATTGTGCCCGGGCCTTCCGCACCCAGCTCGGGCTCGATTCTCTGGCCGGCGACGGCGGCTCGGTGGAAGCGAAGATCTTCGTCGGCTCGAACCGCCAAAAGCCCCTGTTCGCCAGCGGGCTGATGGTCGGCTCGACCGACGTGCTCGACACGGGCCGGTTGTCGGTCAACCTCTCGCCCTCGAAACCCGGGCGGCTCGTCCTCGCGGTCGACGCCGCCCAAGAGATCGGAGACTTCTTCAGCGATTTTCTCGAGCTGACGGCGGACTTCAGATATCAGAGAATCGTTGTCGCCTGCCGCACGCTCGACGGCCTTCTCCCCGGCGCGGCGCGCCTTCTCGGCCAGACGTTTCTGCTCGACCTCGAGGTCGCGAATCGTGTCCGTCGCTTCCATCAACGCGCGCTCGCGCGGACCGAACCGAGCTTCGACCAACGAGTCCTCACTTTGCGCAAGGGCCCGCGTCATCGCTTCAATCGTCTGATCCAACTTCACGAGCGCAGCTTCGGCCGCATCGAGATCGCCACTGGCGAGCGCCTCGCGCACGGCCTGAAGGGCGTCGGTCGACGCGCTCGCTTGCCGAGACTGCCGATTGACGAACTCTCCGGGTACGTACCGCATGGCGTCCCGCAGCTGTTGCCGCAGAGCCTCCATCCGCCGCTCGGCTCGATCCATCGCCGCCATGAGCGCCCGTTGCAATTCTGGCGTCTGTCCACGGCGCAACTCGCCGATCAACGATGCGATTTCACGGCGCAGCTGTTGTACCTCATGCGCAATTTCCGCAGCGTCGTGAAGGCGTGCCTCGCTGATGAGGTCAGCAACGATTAGTATGTCCTTCTCGAGCTCGGTCACGATGGCGCGGTCGAAGCGCGTTCTGATAGTCGCCTGTGTGCTGCCACCGTAGGCCGCCGCTTCTCGCTTGTGTGCGCGCTCGAGACGCTTTCTCATGTCCAGAAGCAGAGGGATGGTTCTGGGCCCTCGATGGTCGCCCACATTGTAGAGTAGCGACCTCACGCCGTTGTACGGCAGCATGCTTGCATTGCGCCGCCGCCGGGCCGCCCCCGGCCCCTTGGGAAGCGGCTGCTCGAGGCGAACCGCCAAAGTCGCCAACAGCGCATCCAGCAGCTTCTCGAGCTCGACGATACGGTCGCGGCGGCGCGTGATCTCGGATGCCAACGTCAACGTTCGCACGGCTGAGCGGCCGACGCCCGGACCATCGACGCGATTTCCGTCTTTGGCCTCCAGCCAGACCGTCACCGCGTCCGCGGGATCGAGCGAGAACTCCTCTAGGCGCAGCACCGTCTCTCCGTAGAGCTCGGCCTGCGAGTCGTCTGCGAGAGTCAGGATCGGCCTGCGAAGATGCTCTCCATTGGGAAGCTTGATGATCAGGGTCAGCTCGTGCACGCCGTAGTCGTCGGTGGCGTTGTGCTGAAGCAGAATTGGCTGGCGCTCTTCGGCGACTAAGTCGTCCTGCGGTGCAAGCATGCTCACCTGAGGCGGTTGATCGAACTGCACACGGATCGACCGGGCACGATGGTCGACGCGCCGTTCGCCACGCGTAGACTCGACGTATATCTCCAACGGCCCGTCGGCGTCCGCAACGAAGGAAGCCACGAACTGGTCGCCCACGCGGTCCGCTTGCACGTGGCGTCCGGGCAATTCGACAACGACGCGCGCAGCATCTCCGATCGGCGTGATCGTGTACTCCACGGCCGTCCCCCTTGGCATGACCAGTCGATCGGCATCCTCGACGCGCTCGTTAGCGCGCTCCATGTAGCCCGGGAAGAGAAGCTCGGCGTCCGTGCGTGCAACCACGTGGCTCATCCGTGCGCCTTCGATCTCCCCCGTCTCGGCGTTCAAGAGCGCGTAGCGACCCGCAGCGGCGCGGTCGAAGTCCAACGACCACCAGGCGAAGACTGCCAATAGCAGTGTGGCAGCCAAAGTCGGTTGCACGAGCCATCGCCACGGAATGAACTTACGCGCTGGCGACGCGTCGAGCGCGCGCAACAAACGAACGCGCTGTGCAACGACCAGCTCACGCGAGAAGGCCTGCTCTGCCTGAAGCTCGTACGCGCTTTGCAGCGGAGACAAGAGGGAGGGCTGCTGGGCCGCAACCAGCCCGAGCGCCCCGTGCCCGCGAAGCTTCAGTAACGGTTGGATCGACCAGGCCACCGCGGCGGTGGTCATGCCGAACACGACCCCCCAGCCGATGCACAACCAAACGATTGGAGTCATCGGCCCAAGGACCCACGCGACCAAGACGAACGACGCGAGACCCACGGCGCTTGCGGCGGCCGCAATTCGGACCGCCAGCACCGTGGCCGCAGCGACTCGTAGCCGTCGCCGGTATTCAGTCAGCTTGCCGGTCGTTGAGCTCACGGCGGGATCGTAGCATGCAGTGGCAGCGCTAGCGGCCAGCGGCAGTATACCCTGCTCCACGAGCCTCGGGTCGCGGGTCTTAGGCCGCAGTCCGCCGTGCCCAGATCTCGATCCTGACTCGCGGTGGGGGGCTTGGGGTCGAGGTGGGAGGCTTGGGACCCGAGGCCCGAGGCCCGCGATTTCGGATGCCGTTACTGACCCTCCGCTCCGCCCGTCGCGAGCCGTTCTCCGATGACTCGCTTGAAATAGATTAAATAGAAAAGCCGGAGCAACCCAATGCTCCGGCTCTTCATGTGTTGAGGGCGAGCTGGCTTAGAAGCCCATGCCGCCCATGCCGCCGCCGCCGTGGTCGTGGCCGCCGC
>CAZHPJ010000436.1:0-2777 GCA_964534585.1 uncultured Sandaracinaceae bacterium
GGTGCGGTGTCCCTGAGTGGTGCGGAGCGCGGCTTCGTGTTGCTCGTCGCCGAAAATGGGGCTCTCGAAGCGAAAACGATCCGCGGCGCAGAGAGCCAACTTGGGGAGCAGGTCGCAGCTTTCAGCCGGTCGATCGCGGAGACCGTCCTGATCGACGGCGAACCCGTGGTGACGGTCGATGCGGCGCACGATGCTCGCGTGCAAGACTACATGTCCGTCCACCAGTTGATGCTGAAGTCTGTCGCCTGCCTGCCGATCGAGTCACGGGGCCGAATCTGGGGTGTTCTCTATCTCGAGCACCGAAGCGCCAGCGGCCGATTTGCCGGGACCGACCTGTCTTTGCTCCGCGCGTACGCCGACCAAGCAGCCATTGCCATCGAAACCTCGCATCTCTTCGAACGCATCGAGGCACAAAAGCAGGACTTGGTGCGCGCCAACCTCGCGTTGAGCGCAGCCAACGAGCACCTCGAGCAGCGGCTCCACGGGCAGGCTGAAGCCCTGCAACGAACCCGGCGGGAGATCTCGCGCCTGCAAGCTTCCACTGCGGAAGGTGATCGATGGGGCCTCGTGGGTGTGAGCGATGGTATGCGCAGGGTGTACGAAGTGCTCGATCGCGTGGCCAGTAGCGACGTTCCGGTCGTAGTCACTGGCGAAAGCGGGACCGGCAAAGATCTCGTCGCTCGCGCCATCCATCGAGGCAGCGCTCGCGCCGGTACCCCCTACGTGTCACTGAGCTGTGGCGCGATTCCCGACGGTCTCCTCGAAAGCGAGCTATTCGGGCACGTGGCCGGCGCATTCACCGGGGCCACGTACGCGCGTGAAGGCGTCTTCCAACAGGCTCACGGTGGTACGCTTTTCATGGACGAAATCGCCGACATGCCAGCGCGCATGCAACTCGATTTGCTCCGTGTGCTTCAGGAACAGCGTGTGCGGCCGGTGGGTAGCGCCGACGAGCAGCCCATCGACGTGCGCATCGTCACCGCGTCCAAGCGCCCACTTGGTGAGCTCATCGAAGAGGGGACCCTCCGCGAGGACCTCTACTACAGATTGGCCGTAGTGGAGATCAAGTTGCCGCCGCTCCGGGAGCGGCGGTCAGACATCCCGCTGCTGTGCGATCATTTTTTCGGCCGCATCGCCACGGAACGAGGGGAACCGAAGAAGCGGCTGAGCCGCACTGCGCTCCAGCGACTGTGCTCGCACGACTTCCCTGGCAACGTCCGCGAGCTCGAGCACCTCTTGGTCAACGCCACGCTGTTCGCCGATAGCGATACCATCGAGGCCGAGGAGCTAGCGATCGAGACCAACCAGACCGAGCCAGCCCCAACCGGCGGCGTCCGTAACTACCGAGACTTCAAAGACGCCGAGCGCGATCGAATTCTCGCGACGCTCAACGCCCACGGCTGGAACCGTGCGAAGGCTGCTCGCTCGCTTGGGATGGCCCGCAGGACGTTCTATCGCCGGCTCAAAGAGCACGAGATCGAGCTGCCTCGAGGGAAGGGCCAGCACGACTAGACGGACTAAAGGCTTGCAGGCGACACCGCATGCGATGCACCCGCGTCGTACTTCTCCGGCGTTTCTCCGGGTGGCAGATAGAGCGGAGGCTCACCCGGTCGCGACCAGTCCACCCAATAGACCGCCTTCGTGCGAACATCGAGGTGGACGAAGCTGCTGCGCGGGTAGTAGCCGACCCCGACTTTTGAAAGCGTCAGACAGTAGTCTCGCAGCACTTCGTTCGGTACCCCTTCGACGCGAACATCGATGGCCTCCCCGGTTGCGTGCCGGCTCGAGCCGTTGTTGCCGTTCTTCTCCGAGCGGTACGCGCTGACGACGACGATGGTGCGGCCGTTGAAATGCTCTGCCAGGTACGACAACGCTCGCATGAGGCGCGTGTGCGGGCGCCTTACCTCGTCGTTGTCGCGGTCTCGGAGGAAACGCGCCAGGCGCTGGCGTGCCTTAGGGTCAGCCTTGCCATGTTTATCGAAAAGGCGGACGCGAAGGGTCTCCTTGCTCGCGGGGCGCTCGAGGGTGACCAGGCCGTTCAAGATGGTGTTGCGCGCCTTATTCGCCTTGGCACTAACGCTGTAACCGGGCAGCTCGAGGCGCTGCCCGATGCGCAGCGTCGACCCGGGTTTGAGACGATTGGCCGCCGCAAGCTGCTTCACGCTCACCTTGTTGAGCTGTGCGATCCCGGTGAGGGTCTGTCCCGGATAAACGTAGATCACACCCTTGGCCGGGACGCGAAGCACCTGGCCCACGCGGAGATTCGAGGTTTTCTTCAAGCGATTGGCCGCTGCCAAGTTGGTCACGGACACCCGATAACGCTTCGCGATCGCGCCCAGGGTCTGGCCTTGCTGCACGGTGTGCTTGCGCTGCGCCTGCGCAGTCGCATGCAGCAGGAAGACCAAGAACACCACGGCGATAGCACGCCACACCCCAATCGACCTCATCACGACTCGGCGAGTATTGATGAGTCACGGCGCAGGGCAACTAAGCGACGTCTAGCTCGGTTTTTTTGCCTTCAGCCCTGAGCATTGCGACCATGAATTCCGACACGTTTGCTCGTTGACAATCGGTGGGTTCGCGCGTCGAGTACAAGCAGTGCCCGGCGATCGCGGATGTCTGTGTTCCGCTTGCTAGGTTCATATGATTTATGCATAATTAGCACATAAGTTAGCGCTAATTTGTCCTAAGTTGCTTGACCCTATGGTGGTTCGGTCATAGCCTTCTCAAGGAGGGATACGGTGTGTCTTCCTCCTCCAGTGAGCCAAATCATGACC
>CAZHPJ010000437.1:0-2773 GCA_964534585.1 uncultured Sandaracinaceae bacterium
GATCGCGAGCACGGCCGTCCCGAGCCGTCGTCCGATCTTATGGTTCGTGTAGTCGCCATTTCAGGGCCCCGGGTGTTACCGGACTTTTCGTTGGGAAAGAGGGTGTCTACTTGCAAAAAATGAAACATGTTTCAGTCTAGAAGCCCGCGAATGGCGAACCCGGTGCAACCCAGATCGGCTCTGGGCATCGGGGCATATGGATGGTCGAATTGGTCGACATAGAGGTTTGAGAATGACTGGCATTTGTGAAGGACGGGTAGCGATCGTAACAGGCGCGGGGCGCGGCATCGGCCGTGAGCATGCGCTCGAGCTGGCTCGGCAAGGCGCGAAAGTCATCGTCAACGACCTCGGCGTGAGCAACAGCGGTGAAGGCGGGGACCGAGGGCCTGCGGACGAAGTCGTTCAAGCCATTCGCGACATGGGGGGCGAAGCGGCGACCAACGGCGCCGACGTCGCGGATTGGGAACAGGCCGAAGGGCTCGTGCGGCAAGCCGTCGACGAGTTCGGTCGGCTCGATGTCGTAGTAAACAACGCGGGCTTCGTCCGCGACCGCATGTTCGTGAGCTGCACCGAAGAGGAATGGGACGCGGTGATTCGCGTACATCTCAAAGGGCACTTCTGTGTGGCCCGGCACGCAGCGGCCTATTGGCGCGGGCAGGTCAAGGCTGGCGAAGCAGTCGATGCGCGCATCATCAACACGAGCTCCGGAGCCGGCGTGCTCGGCAGCGTGGGGCAGTCGAGTTATTCCTCGGCGAAGGCCGGCATTGCGACGCTGACCTTGGTGCAGGCCGCCGAGCTCGGCCGCTACGGCATCACGGCCAACGCGATTTGCCCGATCGCCCGCACCCGGATGACCGAAGGGGCCTTTGGCGACGCGATGAAGGCGCCGGACCAGGGCTTCGATGAAAACGACCCTGCCAACGTCTCACCGTTCATCGCCTGGCTCGCCAGCTCGCAGTCGCGCGAGGTGACCGGACGCGTGTGGGAGGTCTTCGGTGGCACGATCACGGCGTTCGATGGCTACCGCCGCGAGCAGACGGTCGACATCGGCAAGCGCTGGAATGCAGCCGAGCTCGGCCCGGCGATCGAAGAGCTGCTTTCCAAGGCGCGACCCTTGGTCAAGGTGTACGGGACATGAGCAGTCCTCTCGACTTCACCGGGCGCGTGGCCCTGGTCACGGGCGGCAGCCGCGGGATCGGCCGAGGCATCGCCGAAGCATTCCTTGCGGCAGGCGCGGACGTCGCGGTGTGCGGCCGCAAAGAGCCCGACGATCTCCCGCATGCGAACGGCAAGAGCGCGATCTTCATCAGCGCCGACGTGCGCGAGGCCCAGCAGGTCGAAAAAATGGTCAACGAGGTGGTCGAACGCCTGAAGCGTCTGGACGTGCTCGTAAACAACGCTGGAGGCGCGCCGTTCGCCGAAGCTGCCACGGTGTCCCCGCGTTTTTCGGAGAAGATCATTCAGTTGAATCTCACCGCCGCGCTTCATTGTGCGCAGCAGGCCAACCACGTGATGCAAGCTCAGGACTCGGGCGGCTCGATCATCAACATCGCCAGCGTGTCCGGCGTGCGGCCTTCCCCTGGCACCGCGGCCTACGGCGCTGCCAAGGCGGGGCTCATCAACCTCAGCGGAACGTTGGCCATCGAATGGGGCCCGAAGGTCCGCGTGAATTCCATCTCGGCCAGCATGATCCTGACCGAGCAAGCTCACCTTCACTACGGGGACGACGAGGGTATCGCGCGCGTCGCGCAGACCGTCCCTCTCAAGCGTCTCGGCACACCCGAGGATGTCGCAGGGGCTTGTCTGTACCTCGCCTCGCCGCTCGCCTCCTACGTGAGCGGAGCCAACCTAGTGCTTCATGGCGGTGGGGAGACACCTGCGTTCCTATCGGCCGCTAGCGTCAATCAAGGGAAGTGAGCGAATGGAGTTCTCGTTCTCAGAAGACCAGGACGAGCTGAGGAAAGCCGCTCGCCGGTTCTTGCAGGTAGCGTCGTCGGAAGATCGTGTGCGGGTCGCGATGGAATCCGAGCAAGGCTACGACTCCGCCACGTGGGAGCAGCTGTCCGAGGAGCTCGCGTGGACAGCGCTCACGATTCCTGAAAAGTACGGCGGGCTCGGCATGAGCTATCTCGACCTGCATCCCCTGATGGAGGAGATGGGACGCGCGCTACTATGCTCGCCGTTCTTTTCGACGATTTGTCTCGGCGCCAACGCGCTCTTGCTCGGCGGCAGCGACGCTCAGAAAGAAGGCCACTTGCCGGGTATCGCGGCGGGCAACACCACGGCGACCTTGGGCTACGCCGAGAAAAACAATCGGATGGACGCCGAGGGCGTCGAGGCGACGTACGCGCGCAACGGGGCTGGTTACATCCTGTGCGGCGAGAAGAGCTACGTCATCGACGGACACACGGCCGACCTCCTCATCATCGCGGCACGCTCGAAGAACAGCAAGGGCGCCGAGGGCGTGAGCTTGTTCTTGGTGCCGGGCAACGCAGACGGGGTGGCACGCGCTTGGCTCCCGACGATGGATCAGACGAGGCGATTGGCGTCTATCGAGCTGCGCAACGTAGCCGTTCCTTTCGATGCCCTACTGGGCGAAGAGGGACGAGGCTGGGAGCTTTGCGAGGGCACCTTGGACCTCGCGAGAATCGCGCTCGCGGCCGAGCAAGTGGGCGCCGCCGAGATGTGCCTCGACATGTCGGTCGAGTACGCGAAAGTGCGCAAGCAATTCGGCCGGCCGATCGGCCCGCTCCAAGCGAACAAACACACGTGC
>CAZHPJ010000438.1:0-2771 GCA_964534585.1 uncultured Sandaracinaceae bacterium
TAACGACCCCCGCTTCCGAACGTCGGTCGTACCGGCGGCCAACATCATCGCGACGCCCGAAGAGCTCTCGCGTTTCTTCGAAACGCTCCTTTGTGGGGGCGCCTACCAGGACACTCGTGTCTTCGACCAGCGGACCGTCACCCGGGCGACGGAGCCTCAGGTGACGGGGCAGGTCGATCGTGTCTTGATGATGCCGATCCCGCTTTCGATGGGCTTCATGCTCGGAGGGCGGACGTTTGGTTTCTACGGGCCTCGCACGGCTCACGCGTACGGTCATCTCGGCTTCACCAACGTCCTGGCGTGGGCCGACCCGGATCGCGACATCAGCGTCGCATTCATGAACACGGGCAAGCCCCTTTTGTCGGCCCGCATGCTGGCCTGGCTGAACGTCACGCGCGTCATCGGCACGCGCATTCCGAGGGACAGGGCCTAGGCACGAGGCATCCCCATGCTAGGCTACGCTGGATGAAATTCAGCGCTTCGATCGCCATGGCGCCGCCCGAGCACTACATCCCCGTCGCTCAGGAGGCTGAGAGGCTCGGCTACCACGCCATCGTGTTGCCCGACTCGATTTTCTTTTCGGAGGAGGTCAGCAAGCCATACCCTTACACCCGAGACGGTAGCCGCATGTGGGACGGTGAGACTCCTTGGATCGAGCCGATCGTTGGCGCAGCGGCCATGGCAGCCGCCACCCAAACCATCTTCTTCTACACGAGCGTCGTGAAGCTACCTGTCCGCCATCCCATGTTGGTCGCGAAACAGGTGGCTTCGTTGGCGGCGATTTCGAACAACCGCTTTGGTTTCGGATGTGGGCTCGGCTGGCTTCCCGAAGAGTTCAAGTGGTGTGGCACCGACTTCGAGACTCGTGGCAAGCGCATGAACGAGTGCCTCGAGATCCTGCGCCTCATTTGGGGCGGCGGCATGGTCGAGTACCACGGTGAGCACTACGACTTCGGGAAGATTCAGATGAGCCCCGCGCCGAGCAAGTCGATTCCGATCTATATTGGAGGCCACACCAAGCCGGGGCTCCGCCGCGCCGCAAAATATGGTGATGGCTGGTCCTCGGCGATGCTTCCGTCGAAGAAGCTTCTCGAGCTGATCGCTCAAATCGAGGCGTTTCGCAAGGAATACGGTCGCGACCACCTGCCGATGGAGTACCAGGCCGTGGTCACCGACGTCTGGGATGCCGATGGCTACAAGCGCCTCGAAGATGCAGGCGTCACCGACATCATCACCGTCCCGTGGCTCATGTACGGGACCCCCATGGTGGGGGGGCCTTTACAAGGACGTCTCGACGGCTTGAATCGCTTTGCAGACACGGTTATCGCCAAGATGCAATGAGCTCCACGCCACCGATTCTGGAGCACGCGAGCCTCGAGTCGGTGGCCGATGACGATGCGCACCGTCTGAGTCAGCTCGATGCCGGCGAGCTTTGCGAAGCGGCGCGCGCGCGACGTGATCGTGTGTGGGGAAAGACGCTTACCTTCTCTCCGAAGGTATTCCTTCCGGTCACCAACCTGTGTCGCAACCGGTGCGACTACTGTTCGTTCCGTCGTTCCCCCGGCGATCCAGGACAGTGGACGATGAGCCCGGACGAGATTCGCTCCTGGCTCGACCGCGCGCGTGAGCAAGGTTGCGTCGAGGCGCTGTTCTGTTTGGGCGACACGCCAGAAACGGGGTTTCGCGAGTACCACGCGTTGCTGCGTTCCTGGGGCCATGAGCGGACGGTCGACTACCTCCGTTGGGCGGCCGAACGGGCGCTCGGTGCTGGACTTCTGCCACACACCAACGCGGGGATCCTGTCGCGCGACGACATGATCGCACTCCGCCCGGTGAACGTCAGCCTCGGCTTGATGCTCGAGAACGTGAGCGAGCGCCTGTGCGAAAAGGGCATGCCACATCATCGCGCGCCGGATAAGCGGCCGGCCAAGCGTATTCGAATGACGCGTGAGGCCGGGGAGCTGCACATCCCGTTCACCTCGGGGCTGCTGATTGGAATCGGAGAAACCGTGGAGGAACGCGTCGACACCATCCTCACGATTCGCCGCTTACATCGAGAATACGGTCACATCGGGGAAGTCATCGTCCAAAATTTCCGGTCACATCCCGACACGCCGATGAGCTTGGCGGCCGACCCAAGCCCAGGCGAGCTCGCGGCCACCGTCGCGCTGGCCCGGCTCATTCTCGACGATGAGGTTAGCGTCCAGGCGCCCCCGAACCTCAATCCAGCGTCGACTGCTACTCTCATCGATGCCGGTATCAACGACTTCGGTGGCATTTCGCCGGTCAGCCCGGACTACATCAACCCGCAGCATCCCTGGCCGTATCTCGGGCGCCTTCGGGAGGCCTGCGATGCCAAAGGCTTTCGACTCGAACCGCGACTGCCGGTATACCCCTCTCACCTGGACGCGCCGGGTTTTGTCGACCCGTCTTTGCGCCCTCGTATCGACCAGCTGCAGATGGAGCTCGCTAGGCCATGACGACCGCCCTCGAAACCTGTCTCCAAGGAGTGTCAACCGATGTCCGCGCGATCCTCGAGCGAAGCCTCGAGGGCCGAGAGCTTAGCATCGACGACGGTATTGCGTTGAACGAGGTACGGGGCACGGGCCTCCACGCTTTGTGCCTCGTTGCCGATGAGCTTCGCCGCCGCCAGGTGGGTGATCGAGTCACCTATGTCGTCAACCGCAACATCAACTTCACGAACGTCTGCATCAAGAACTGTAAGTTTTGCGCGTTCGCCCGAACTGTGCGCTCGGAGCAGGGCTATTTCC
>CAZHPJ010000439.1:0-2770 GCA_964534585.1 uncultured Sandaracinaceae bacterium
GATCACGAAGCTAACGAATCCCTTCGCAGCCGAGGTCAGCATTTGGGTGGACCACCTGAACGTGCGCGGCGGCATCGAGGCGATTTTGCTCGACGCAGGCTTCGACATCGCCGGATACCGCGTCCGAGAGCACATCTATACCGACTACGGTGGCAATGAGCATGGCGCACCCCGCAACTGGCCTGACGGCGAGCGTTCTCCCTATGTCATCTCGGTCACCCCTTTGGAACGGCCGAAACGCATCCCCAAGGATCGGTGGATGCGGCACTGGTTCAACCGTCAGGGGCCGATGTCGGAGAAGATGCAACCGCGGGCGCGCTACGTGCGAAACGTGGTCGATGAGGTACTGACCCCGGGTGCAGTCCCCTATGAAGGGATTGTGGAGGAATCCTGGCCGTCCGCGAGGCACATGACCAACCCCTTCCTCTTCTACGGTGCCCGGAATCGTTTCGAGGTCCTGAAGAACATGGCTATCATGATGCAGAGCGTGGCCGCTTTTCTCCCCATATGGAAGCTCACGAGCGTCACCATGAGCGAGTATTTCGTCCGAAGCTCACACGGCTGAAACGGTGTTTTGTGCTGGACGACGGGCCGGTCTTTGTGGGTACACTCACCGCTCCAATGCAAACCGATCGACGTGGCTTCCTCAAGCTGTCCATGGCCGGCGCCGCTGCGCTGTCAACGATGAGTGCCGGTGCAACCTTGTCGGGTTGCACCTCGAGCGGGCCCGCATCCGGTATGAAGATCCTGCGTCCGGAGGACGTGGAGCTGCTACGCGCGCTTACGCCTGCGGTCATGAAAGGGAAGATCGCGCCCGGCGACACCGCCCAGATCGACCAAACTCTGCAATCGTTCGATACGTTGATGGTCGACCTCTCGCAGCCGGTGGTTGCCGGAGTGCTCCAGGCGTTCGACGTGTTGAACTTGGGGCTAACGCGCGGTCTGACGACAGGGCAATGGTCTGCTTGGTCGAAGGCGTCGTTGGAGGACGCGGAGAGTGCGCTTGCTCGCTTGCGTGACAGCGGCATCGGTTTGCTGAACGCGATCTACGCGGCCGTGATCAGGCTGATCATCAGCGCCTGGTACCTCATTCCCGAGAACGCCCTCACAACCGGGTATCCCGGCCCGCCGAAGAAGGTAGTAGGTGTCGCGCCCACAGCGGCTGCACCGGCCAAGGGGGCGACGCCGTGACCGACCTATCGACAGTCACTCTGGGCAGTACCACCGACCCGTACAACCACACCGCTGAACGCGGCTGGGATATCACCGATGCGAGTCAGCTGACATCCTCGCTCGAGCTCGAAGCCGATGTGGTCATCGTGGGGACGGGCGCGGGCGGAGGGACCGCTGCCGAGACACTCAGCAAAGCCGGTTTGAGTGTGGTGTTGCTGGAAGCAGGCCCGCTCAAGACCTCGAGCCAGTTCGACATGCAAGAACGTCCGGCCTATCGCGACCTCTATCAAGAGGGCACCGGGCGTGGCACGAAAGACGGCGGGATGGTGATCTTGCAGGGCCGCTCGGTCGGCGGCTCGACGACCGTCAACTGGACGACGAGCTTTCGCACGCCACCCGAGACATTGAACTTCTGGGCGGAGCGCATGGGCGTGAGCGGCTGCTCGGTTGAAGAGATGGTGCCGCACTACGAACACATGGAGAAGCGGCTCAACATTGAGAAGTGGGCCCAGCCGCCCAATCCCAACAACGCCATGTTACAGCGTGCCGCCGAGAAGCTCGGCTATTCGTGGGAGACGATTCGCCGCAACGTACGCGGCTGCTTGAACCTCGGCTATTGCGGTCTCGGTTGCCCAGTCGACGCGAAGCAATCGATGCTCGTCACGACGATTCCAGGCGCGTTGGACCGCAAGGCCAAGCTCGTTCACCGCGCGCGGGTGGTTCGCGTGCTGCGAGAGGGCGACGTCGTGAAAGGCGTGGAAGCCGAGGCCCTCAGGCCCGACGTCAGGGGAACGATCGGGCAGAAAATCACAGTCCGCGCGACCCGGACCGTTTTGGCGGGCGGAGCGATCAACACGCCGGCGATCTTGTTGCGCTCCGAGGTCCCCGATCCGTACGGACGCATCGGAAAGCGGACGTTCTTGCACCCCACCACCCTGGCGATGGGGATCTACGATGAATCGATCGATCCCTTCTATGGCGCGCCGCAGTCGATCTACTCCGACCACTTCCAGTGGCAGAACGTCGATACGGGTCCAATCGGATTCAAGTTGGAGGTGCCGCCGTTGCAGCCCGCCTTCGCGGCAGGGTTCTACGCAGCGGCGGGCGAAGAGCTCACCCAGAGCATGGACGAGCTCGACCACACCCAGTGCATGATCGCGCTGATGCGAGATGGTTTCCACGAGGACAGCCAGGGCGGGACGGTCGAGATCAACGACAAGGGGCAGCCGGTCCTCGACTATCCGATCAATGACTACCTGCTGGAAGGCGTGCGGCGTGCTTTCAATGTGATGCTCGAAATGCAGTTTGCCACGGGAGCCAAGTCCGCGCGTCCCGCACACAAGCAAGCCAAGCACTACACGTCGTGGAAGGAAGCCAAGGCAGCCATCGCCGAGTTGGACGTGGCCGCGCACAAATCAACGATAGGCAGCGCACACGTCATGGGTGGCTGCCCGATGGGCGACGACCCCAAGCGAAGCGTCACCGACAGCGACGGCAAGTTCCACCACCTCGACAACCTCTACATCATGGACGGCTCGCTCTTCCCTACGAGCATTGGCGCCAACCCCCAGCTCTCAATTTACGGCCTCGTTTACAA
>CAZHPJ010000440.1:0-2768 GCA_964534585.1 uncultured Sandaracinaceae bacterium
ATGACCACGCACTGCGTGTCGGCATCGCCCAAGAGCGCTCCGTTCACGTGTCCGATCCCTGCGACCATGCCGTCGGCCGGTGTGCGGCGGATCAAGTCTTCGATCGAGCGTCGTCTTCGCTGAGCGGCGATGACCAGCGCGCCGTATTCGACGAACGTTCCCTCGTCGACGAGGTCTGCAATGTTTTCTCTCGCGGTGCGTTGGCCGGTCTCGCGACGCTTCGCGACTGCTTCTGGCCGGTTTTCGTCGAGTCCAAACGCGTGCCGCTCGTCTACTTCCGCGAGGTCGGCTCGTATGCCGTCGAGCGAAGTCTCCACCTCGATATCTGTTGCGGCCTCGACGAGCTCGCCGCGCTCCAGCAGTATCAGAGGGTCACCGACTGCCACCATCTCATTGGGTCGAACGAGCACCTGTTTGACGATGCCGCTCTGCTCTGCCGCGACGATGTGCTCCATCTTCATCGCCTCGAGAATCACGAGCGTTTGGCCTGCGGAGATCAGCTGTCCGACTTCGGTCCGGATGCTCACGACCAGCGCCTGCATAGGGGCACGAACGTGGAAGCTATCGCTCATCCCCTGGTGTTAGCAGCTTCTGGCAACGAATTAACCCCAGGCGACAGCGTGGGGGCGGCGAGGTAGGACAGAAAACCAGACATCCCCCGGACCTCTTGCATTAAGGTGCCCGCATGGAGCGTGCGAAGAAGAACGTTCGGCTGGGCATGACCCTGCCGGTGGGTGGGGCGGACAAAGCAGTCGAGCTCGCGCACGCAGCTCGAGATCGCGGCTACGAGGAGATCTGGATGGCCGAGGTCAACGGGGGCGATTCGTACGCGCTTGCCGGTGCGGTGGCGCAAGGCGCGCCCGGGATGCGCATCGGTACCGCGGTCGTTCCGGCGCAAACGCGAACGCCGATGATGCACGCGATGGCCGCCATGACGCTGAGCCAGCTGACCGACGGAAACTTCATCCTCGGGATTGGCCTTTCGTCCCCGAACATCGTCCGCGACTGGGCGGGCCAGCCTTACGACAAGCCGCTTACTCGTATGCGTGAGCACGTGGAGGCGCTGCGTCAGATGCTCAGCGGGCAGAAGACCACGTACGAAGGCAGGACCCTCTCCATCAAGGGCTTTCGTCTCGGGGGCGCCACGGTCGGCGAGGTTCCGATTTACCTCGGCGCGCTCAACAAGGGCATGTTGCGACTGACCGGCGCGCTTTGCGACGGCATCTGCCTCAACATGGTTCCGGAGTCAGCGCTCCCGCAGGTCTTGGGCGAGGTTCGCGCCGGCGCAGAAGAAGCGGGGCGTGACCCAGGCGCCATCGAAGTCGTCGCTCGGTTGCATGTCGTGATGGCCGATGACCCGGCTATGGGACGGAACCTGGTTCGCACGGTTTTCGGCGCCTACGCGGCGACGCCCGGTTACAACAAGTGCTTCGAGTGGATCGGCTTCGAAGACGAAGCGCGCCAGATCCGCGACGCGTTCGCGAAGCGCGACAGGGCAGGCGTGGCCAGTGGCGTGACCGACAGGCTTTGCGATGCGATGGCCGTCGTAGGCAATCGTGAAACAGTTCGCGCGCGCATTCGCACCTATGCAGAGGCCGGCATCGACGTTTGCGTGGTTAACCCGATTGCGGACTTCTCAGCGGTTCCGCAGATCCTCGAGGACATCTCGGGCTGCCTCGACGGTCTAGACCTGCGTGGTAGCGGCGTCATGCGGGCGACAGGCTGAGCTCTTCTTGTGACGACGCGCGGTTCGTGCTTTGGTGGAGAGTGCGTTACGTTTTCTTCTTGCCGTCGCTATTCTTCGCTGCCTTCCTGAGCTTCCTGGTCACCGGGGATTCGTTCAGCAGTGAAGCCAGCGCCGAAGCGAGTCCCAAAGCTGCGCACCAGCTTCGAATCGCAACCCTGGCGCCCAGGCAATCCGAGCTCGGCCAGGCCTTTCAGCACCTCCGCAAAGAATTGAAAGAGCTATCCGGGGGGCAGGTGGACCTCAAGATGTATGACGGCGGCGTAGCCGGCGACGAGATGACCGTGGTTCGCAAGATGCGCGTGGGGCAGCTCGACGGCGCCTTGTTGACCTCGACCGGCTTGGGCGCACTCGTGCCGCAGGTGCTGGTGCTGCAGGCGCCGGGGCTCATCGGTAGTTATCCCGAGCTCGATGATGTGCGCGAGAAGCTCGGCCCCGACCTCGCAGCGCTGTTCGACAAGGCGGGTTATGCGCTGATCTCCTGGGGAGACTCCGGAAGGATTCGCATCTTTTCCAAGCACAAGATTCAGCATCCCTCCGACTTACAGCGCGTCCGGCCCTGGGTGTGGCGCGGCTCGCCCACGATGAAAGCGTTCATCGAGGCGGCTGGCGCAAACGGCGTGACGCTCGGTCTGCCGGAGGTCTATTCTGCGCTTCAAACCGGCATGGTGGACACCGTGATCGCATCTTCGATCGGCGTCCTCGCCTTTCAATGGCATACGCGTCTCAAGACGATGACCAAGCCGGGAGGCGGCATCGTCGTTGGCGCTTACGTCATCAAGAAGGACCGCCTCGCGGTGCTACCGAAAGCGGCTCGGGACTACATCGTACAAAGCGCTATCGACCATGCGCGCGAGTTCCGCGAAGGTGGGCGAAGGCTCGACCAAGAAGCGAGCGAGGTACTGGCCCGCAGGCTCAAGCCCGTGAACCTCTGGCGCAATAAGGAGGCCTGGGAGGCGGTTCAGAGAGAGGCCCGTGAAGCGCTTGTGGGGCGTTTGTACTCGAGGTCGTTGCTCACACGGGT
>CAZHPJ010000441.1:0-2764 GCA_964534585.1 uncultured Sandaracinaceae bacterium
GCGTTGAGCGGCTGTGAGGACTTCGAGCCATCTCGGTAGACCGCGATCGCCTTGAGACCAAGCTTCCAGCCTTCTTCGTAGATCTCCTCGACCTCCTCGATGGTCGATTCTTGAGGGAGATTCACGGTCTTGGAGATCGCGCCCGAGAGGAAGGGCTGGGCCGCGGCCATCATGTGGACGTGCGCCATCGGCTCGAGGAAGCGCTGGCCAATCTTGCCGCAACGGTTCGCACAATCGAACACCGGAAGGTGCTCGGCCCGAAGGTGCGGAGCGCCTTCGATCGTCATGCGGCCGATCACCACGTCATTGATCTCGCCGATCTCCTTGTCGGTGTGACCCCAGTAACGAAGCAGGTGGAAACCTGGCTTGTTGTACTTCTCAGGCTCGATCCCGAGCCGCTCATAGGCATCGGTCCCAATGACCCATGGCGCCAACGCGAACCCGACGTCGAACACGCCGCGTAGCGCCTCTTCTGCCTTTTCGATCTCGCGCTCGGTGAGCCTGTTATCGAGCAACGCCCTACGGCCACAGTGCGGAGCACCGGTGAATGTGTTGGTGCCCGTCACGTAGGAAACGATGTCGGTAATCTGCGCTTCGGTGTACCCCAGGTGCTGCAGCGCCTTGGGGACGCTCTGGTTGACGATCTTGAAGTAACCGCCGCCCGCGAGCTTCTTGAACTTCACCAGCGCGAAGTCCGGCTCGATGCCGGTCGTGTCGCAGTCCATCAGAAGCCCGATGGTTCCGGTCGGTGCGAGCACGGTCGTCTGCGAATTGCGGTAGCCGTACATCTCTCCGAGCTTGCAGGCCAAGTCCCAGTCCTCGTGTGCGGCCTGGATGAGCTCGGGCGGGCAAGCGGTCGGCTCCTCGTCGGTCAGGCCGGGGCCACCGAGCTCATTGATGCGGTAGGCCGCATCGCGGTGCTTACCCATCACACGAAGCATGGGCTGACGGTTGCGCTGAAAGCCGGTGAACGAACCCTTGCTGGCAGCGATCTCCGCCGAGGTCGCATACGCGTGACCGCAGAGGATCGAGGTGAGCGCCGCACAGATCGTCCGGCCCTCGTCGCTGTCGTAAGGAATCCCGAGTTGCATCAGCAGAGTGCCGAGATTCGCGTAGCCAAGCCCCAAGGGCCTGAAATTATGGCTGGTTTTTGCGATCGCCCGCGTCGGGTAGCTCGCGTAATCGACGGCGATGTCCATCGCGATGATCAGAATGCGGATCGCCTGCCGGTATCCCTCGATGTCGAAACGTCCCTCCTCGTCGAGGAACTTCGACAGATTGATCGAGGAAAGGTTACACGCCGAGTTGTCGAGGAACATGTACTCCGAGCAAGGATTCGACGCGTTGATGCGATCGGTGTTCGGACAGGTGTGCCAGTCGTTGATCGTGGTGTCATATTGAAGGCCCGGATCGGCACAGGCCCACGCGGCCTGAGCGATCTTGCGCCATACGTCGCGCGCACGGTACGTGTCGCAAACTTCGCCAGTGGTGCGAAACGTCGTCTTCCACTCGCCATCGGTTTCAACCGCTTGCATGAACTCGTCGGTCACACGAAGCGAGTTGTTCGAATTCTGGCCCGACACGGTGTGGTAGGCGTCCCCGTTGAAGTCGGCCTCGTAGCCGGCCTCGATGAGAGCCCGCGCCTTCTTCTCTTCGCGGACCTTCCACTCGATGAAGTCGATGATCTCGGGGTGGTCCATGTCGAGACACACCATCTTCGCGGCACGGCGGGTGGTGCCGCCGGACTTCGTAGCGCCTGCCGCTCGGTCGAGCACTTCGAGGAAGCTCATCAGGCCGCTGGATGTGCCACCACCGGAGAGCTTTTCCTGCTTGCCCCGGATCTTTGAAAAGTTGGTGCCAGTGCCCGAACCGTACTTGAAGAGACGCGCTTCATTCTTGACCAGCTCGTAGATCGCCATGAGGTCGTCGTTGACGGCCTGGATGAAGCAAGCGGAGCACTGTGGATGTTCGTACGCCGTGTTGGTCTCGAAGATGACGTCCTGCTCTGGGTCCCAGGCGTAGTTGCCGCCCGACCCTTCGATGCCGTAGCGCTGGTAGAGGCCGCAGTTGAACCAAACGGGGGAGTTGAAGGCCGCCTTTTGATGGACGAGGAGGTGAGAGAGCTCGGCCTCGAAGGTGTTCGCGGCGTCTTGGTCGGCGAAGTACCCGCCAAACTTCTCGCCTGCCTCGCGAAGCGAGTGAGCCACGCGGTACACCAGCTGGCGGACGCTGCGTTCGCCCTTGTTCTTGTCACCGTCGATGCCGGCCTTCCGGAAGTATTTGGAGACTGCGATGTCGGTCGCGAGCTGGCTCCAGCCCTGCGGAACCTGCGCACCCTTGAGCTCGAACACCACCGAACCGTCCGAATTCGTGATCTGGCTGTCTCGAAGGACGTATTCGACCTCCTCGAGCGGATCCGAGCCAGGCTCCGTCAGCCTGCGATCCATTGATAGACCGCCTGCCTTCTGCGAAACCTCGGCCCTGAGGGCGCCTTCGATCTCCAAATTGCTCGTCATTCCCCTGGATGTGATCGAAACCTACGGCGGTGGCAGTGTCCGTTGCATGATGGCCGAGGTATTTACCGATCGCTAAACGAAAATTTATCCCCAATTTCCCAGAGCGCACAGCTACAATCAACGCTGCGATGAAACCAAGAATCACCTCCGAATACGCCAAGCTCAAACAAGTCCTCGTCCACACTCCGGGCAAGGAGCACACGCAGGTCATCCCCTGGGAGGGAGATCATCCGCTCATGGGTATCTAT
>CAZHPJ010000442.1:0-2752 GCA_964534585.1 uncultured Sandaracinaceae bacterium
TCGAAGCGCCGTCCACAATGCATCACCTCCGTCCGGTTACCCCGGCGTTGTCGATCGTTTCGTTCTTCTTCTCTTCGTCGCGTCTTCCTCGAGCCGCCTTGCGGTTGCATCGTCGATCGTCAACCACCAGGCGCCGTAGCACCACTCGAAGTCCTCGCGCACCGCATCGACCAGCCCCCGTTTGATCCAGCGGCGCACTTTGTCCTCGTTGACGTCGAACCGTTTCATGGCACCCGTGATCGAGTAGCGTCCGTCGGGATGCCGATCCGGTAGCGGCTTGCGGGCATCGCGATTCGGACTCTTTCGAATTGAAGTGTGCTCCAGGCGCATGTGTTTCACGCTACTCGCGGTCCAGGGACGAAGCGTCCCCGTCACGAGCTTCTCTGCGTTCAGCTGCTTCGCCACGGTCGCGTCTTGCATCCCGCGTGCTGCGAGCTCGCCAATCCGAGCGATGGCCTCACGGGGTGTACGAGGGGTGCGGTACCGGGCGACCGTCAACTCGTCGACGGCACCGCTCTTCCATTGCACTTGGATATGCGTACGACGTTCCGGAACGTCGATCGGAGCGATCGTGATGATTTCGATTGCCAGGCGGAGCATCGCCTTGCGGTCCGCGGGTTGCGTCGTCGGTGCGTGCCAGACCGCGGGCAGGTCGCGGGCCAGCTCGCGGACTCTCGCTCGATCCTCTTGGGTCAAATCGACTCGGCGTTGCTGTCTCGCGCTCTCGTACTGCCCCCTGACGGCTTCGCGCTCTCGAAGGCAGCTCTCCCAATCGGCCTCGAGAGTCCGCGCGACGACCCGGTTGTCCGGATCGACCGCCTTGTAGCGACGCTCGGCCCGGCGAGCCTCGTACTCCACTTTCTCGAGGCGGAGCTTCCACTGCTCGTCCAGCGTTGCCACCTGGGATACGACTTCCTGTTCGAGCGCAAGGGAGAGCTCGAGCTCGCTCGGAATGATCTGACTCAGCAACAACTTTTCCACGGCGGCATCGATCGCCGCGCCACTGACCGTCCAGCACGCTTTGCCACCGCGGTCTGTCTCTCCGGGGCAGACATACATCCAGCTGCCTGCGCGGCCTACGTACGCGACCTTCATGCGGCGGCCACAGCGACCGCAGAGCAGCACCCCGGTCAGAAGCGCACGGCCTTCTCGGGGCGCCCCCTTGTTCGGCCGGCGTGCCGCGTTCTCGCGCATTCGATCTTGGTTGCTCAAGTAGCTCTCCCAGCTGATGTACCCCTCATGCGCATCCTGGATCAGCGCAGTCCATTGCTCCGGGGCTTTGGTACAACGAGTCGTGCGAATCTCACCATCCTCAATCACCTTCGTTTCAGACCGACGGCCATAGGCGTAGGCTCCGGCATAAATCGGGCTCGTCAGGATGACTTTCGCTCGGCCCACGGAGAGCGGCTTCCACGTGAGTTCGCTCGTGCCATCGCTGAACCAGCGCCGAGTCGGGATCTGGAAATTCTCCTTTTGGGCCCATCGCACCAATGAACCGACCGTGGGCTCGACCCTGAAGCGCTCGAACACCATGCCGATCGCACTCTGCACCGCCAGATCCGGATCCTTCTCGAATCCGTGCCCACCCCAACTGTAGCCGGTAGGCGCCGCGAAGCGTAGCTCGCCGCGCTTGGCCAGGCTGTTCTGAGCGCCCCGAAGCCGCAACGTCAACCAATGCAGCTCGGCTTCCGACATCGTGCCCTTGAAGTCCAAGAGCAGCCTATCGTCACTGTTCTGGGGATCGTAAGTTGCATACTCATCAATCACCAGGACCTGGGCGACCGCGCACAGGGCGAGGAGTCGCTGCCAGTCCTGCGAAGAACGCGCCAGACGCGAGACCTCGAGAGCAAAGATCGCCCCAGCATCGCCCCGGGCAACCGCTTCGGTCAGACACCTGAATCCGTTGCGATCCCGTGTTGACTTGGCGCTGTGCCCGAGATCCGCATCGATGACCTCGATGGCTTCTCTCGTCCAGCCCAGTGCGAGCGCTCGCTCAGCCAGACCATACTGACGCGCCGTGGACTCGGTGTTCTCGAAGACCTGCTTCGCTGTCGACTGCCGGACGTAGACGTACGCTCGGCGTTCGAGGTGTCGTGCTTGAATCTTGCCGCTCATGGGTGCACTCCTGACTGGCTTCGGAGATCAAAACCTGGTGGACGAGCTTGCTCCACCAGGAACGCAGGGCGAGCGAATCGCTCGCCACAACGGCGTCGCCCATGTCGCGCTGATCAACCTCGCAAGCGCTCCCTTGCATGCTTCACCAACGCATAGAGAAGGACCGACTTCTTCGGCACCTTGGCCTCGAAGTGGCGATCCATCCTGCCGCGTCCTTTTGTGTGACCGACCCAGGTCCAGTTCGCGGCCCGGTAACAGGCCGCGGTGTGTCGCTCTGCATGCACGAAGGTCTCGAGCAGCAGAGGGCGATAGGCATAGAGCTTGTTCCAATCGTCGGGCAACCTGCGAGCTGCGAGCGAAAGCAACCTCGAGGCCAGGTTCGGGACCACGACCCAGGGCAGAATGAGGAAGCGCGTATTGTTGACGACACAATGCAGCTTGCGTTTCCGCTGATCGTCGCTCCAGCCGATCCACCGATCCCGAGCCTCGATTCTCCACGCAGCTCCCGCAAACGCCAGGCACGCAATGATCTCGTGCCGTACATGGACGAAGTACTTGATGTGAGGTCCCAGAGGCACGCCGTAGCCGAGGTAGTGGTAGCGCTCGACGTACTCGTTCCAGAGCCTCTCTTGCTTCG
>CAZHPJ010000443.1:0-2738 GCA_964534585.1 uncultured Sandaracinaceae bacterium
ACATGGTGTTGGACAACATTCTTCACGGCGCCAAGGTGCCTCTCTACAACAACGGCCAGATGCACCGGGACTGGACGTACGTCGACGACATCGTGCAGGGCCTGATCGCTGCCGCGGATCGCCCACTCGGCTACGAAATCATCAATCTCGGCCGCGGACAGCCGACGCTCCTCGCCGATTTCGTCCGACTGATCGAGGATCAGGCGGGAAAACGCTCGAACCTGACCAACGAGCCCATGCCCGCGGCCGACATAGGATACACCTATGCCGACGTGGACCGCGCAAGGGAGCTCCTCGGTTACGCCCCCTCGGTCACCGTCGAACAGGGGGTAAGGGAGTTTTGGCTGTGGTATCAGGAGGCGGTCATGGGGCTTCGCGGGTCATGAGCCGGTTCAAGACGCGCACCACACAGTTGTTGATCGACGTCAGCGTTCTGACGCTCGCTTTCTTTCTGGCGACGCTCGTCCGTTTCGATTGGAACATGCCTAGGGTGATGCTTCGGCAGCTGCTGATCCTGCTCCCATACCTGGTGGCGTTGCAATACGCGTCCTTGTCCGCGTTTGGGATCACCCGCTTTTCGTGGCGTTACATCAGCCTTCGCGACGCCGTTCGAATTTTCGTTGCCATCGCGTGTGCAACGGCCTTGTTGGTCGCGCTGCGGTTGCTCAGCCCGAGCTTGCTCGACCGTTTTCCCATTGCGCGTTACGGCATCATTCCGCTCGGCGTGTTGCTTGGGGACTTCGTGTTGGCGTTCATCGGACTGACAGGGGTCCGGGCGCTTCGGCGAATGCTCGGCGAGCGCGTGGCGTTCAAGCAACATGAGCGCGAGAAGGAGCCTCGCCAGGCGACGCTACTCGTCGGCGCGGGTCAAGGTGGCGTCCTGATCGCCCAGGAGATCGCGCGCCGGCCCGACCTCGGCGTCTTGCCGGTCGCATTCGTCGACGATGACCCTGTGAAGCAAGGCGCGGTGATTCACGGAATCAAGGTCAAGGGCACCACGGAAGATCTGCCGCGACTCGCTCAGCGGTACGGGGCAAAGCAGGCGCTCATCACGATCTCGAACGCGCCGGGTCCAGCGATCCGTCGCATCACCGACAGCTGCAAAGCAGCAGGCCTCACCGTCAAGATCGTGCCTGGCGCCTATGAAATCGTTGGCGGGCGCGTGAACCTTTCGCGCATCCGAGAGGTCGCCATCGAGGACCTCCTGCGTCGCGAGCAGGTAAAATTGAACAGCGAGTCGGTCATCGGCACCGTTCGCGGGCAGCCCGTCATGGTGACCGGCGCGGGGGGGAGTATCGGCTCGGAACTCTGCCGCCAAATTGCGGCGTACCGCCCTTCCCGGCTCGTGCTGGTCGAGCGGGCCGAAAACAATCTGTTCGAGATTCACTCTGAGCTTCGCAATCGGTTCTCAGACATCGAGGTCATCCCCTGCATCGCCGACATCATCGACGGTCCCCGAATCACGCATGTGTTCCGCGAACACCGACCGATGGTTGTCTTCCACGCTGCGGCTCACAAGCACGTGCCAATGATGGAATGGAATCCAGCCGAGGCCGTGAAGAACAACATCCTCGGCACCCAAGTGGTTGCCGACCTGGCCGACAGCCTCGCGGTTGAACGGTTCGTCATGATCTCCACCGACAAGGCGGTAAACCCGAGCTCGGTGATGGGCGCCACCAAACGGGCAGCGGAGCTCTACGTCCAGGCCCTCTCACTCAACAGCGCTACCCACTTTGCCACGGTGCGCTTCGGCAATGTGCTTGGCTCTGCGGGAAGCGTGATTCCGATCTTCAGGCGACAGATTCAAGAGGGCGGACCCATCACCGTGACGCATCCCGAGATGACGCGTTACTTCATGACGATTCCGGAAGCCGTGCAGCTGGTGATGCAGGCGGCCGCGCTGAGCCAAGGCGGCGAAACGTTCATCTTGGACATGGGGCAGCCGGTGCGCATCATTGACCTGGCCCACGACCTAATCCGGTTGAGCGGGCTCGAGCCGGACAAGGACATCGAGATTCGGTTTACGGGCGTACGGCCGGGCGAGAAATTGTTCGAGGAGCTATCGACGATGAGCGAGGGAATCCAGCGAACGACTCACCCCAAGATCTTCACGGGAACCTATGACTCCCCTCACCTGCCAGGGCTTCGCGCCCAGTTCGACACGCTCGGCGCGCTTTGCATGAGCGCCGACCCTAGGGCCATAAGGCAGGCTCTGAGCCAGCTCGTGCCAGAGTACGAAGACGAGAACGCCGATAGCGAGCCTCCGGTACGGATCGTTCAGTCGCTGCGGGAGTCCAAGCCCATGGAAAGAGCATGAAGATTCTGGTGACCGGGGGCGCTGGCTTCATAGGGAGTCACGTGGCTGAGGCCGCCCTAGAGGCAGGCCACGAGGTCATGGTGGTCGACAACCTGAGCACGGGCCGGATGGAGAACGTGTCACGCCATGTCGATTTTCATCAGATCGATATTCGGGCCGGGGACGCGTTACGTGAGGTCGCGCTCCACTTCAAGCCCGACGCGATCAGTCATCACGCGGCCCAGGCAAGTGTCACCGTCAGCGTGCGCGAGCCGGTGTTGGACGCCGACGTCAACGTGTTGGGCTCCCTGAACGTCGCCAGCGTGGCGCTCGAGTGCGGCAGCCGCCTGGTCTTCTCGAGCACCGGGGGAGCGCTGTACGGCGAGGTCCCGGACGGACAAGCCGCTGGCGAAGACTGGCCCGCCTTGCCGCTCAGCCCCTA
>CAZHPJ010000444.1:0-2731 GCA_964534585.1 uncultured Sandaracinaceae bacterium
CACGCGGCATACGCACCGACGAACACCAGCTTCCGGCGCCGTTCGAGCGGGGAGTCGAGCCACAGCACGATGAGCACGAGCGCGCCAGCCCCCGCGATGACCAACGCCTTGGCGGCTACTGCCAAAAGGAAAAGGAAGCAAGCCGCCAGCGCGCGTTTCCACCCGCCGCGTCGAAGATACGAAGTCGCGATCAACAGGGATGAAGATACCAGGAACGCGCCCAGCGTCCCTTTGCGTTCCGAAAGCCAGGCCACGACCTCGACGTGCACGGGATGGGTCGTAAACAACAGGCCGGTCAGCCACGCAAGCGACCGGTTCCGGAACAGCTCGAGCGCCAACGAGGCAACCACGGCGCAGGTCCCAGCGTACAGCAGCACCTGCGTCAGGTGTTGGCCGCCGATCCAGTCTCCGTAGACGGCGTAGTCGAGCATCACCGAGAGATCGCGCACGGGGAGATACTCCGCTCCGAGCCGGTAGCGCTGCTCCCAAGAGAAATCGCTCAAGACGCGCCAAACCGACTCGACACTCAGGCCATGCAGCAAGCGGTTCTCGCGAATGAGCCACGGGTCGTCGCGCAGTACGAAACCATACGCAACGGTACGCACGTACAGAACGAACCCGAGAAGCCCGACCCAAGCCGGGTGAAGCCGCTCAAACGACGCCGCCGATCGTTTCATCATCCCCCGCACACCTAGTCCGCGCAGGTTAGTCGGTAGACCGGCCGACGCGCTACATTCGGGGACACGCATGTCCCCTTGTCAACTCCGCCGCCGTCTAGCGGCAGTCTTGGTAGTTGAGCGTGGTTTCGGCGGTGCGGAGGTCGGTGCGATCTGCGCCTCGGGCGTAGACGGCGGGGCTTCCGATTGGGGCGTCGACGGTGATTCTCTGGCTGCCTTCGAGCGGATCACCCGTCCACACGTTGTACCAGGTGCCTGCGGGGAAGTAGACCGAGCGGGAGGTGGCCCCCTCTTCGGTGACCGGCGCCACCAGCAGGGAATCGCCGATCATGAATTGGTTGCTGATGTCCCAGGTCTCCCTGTCGTCGGGGAAGACCAGCATCAGATGGCGCAGAATAGGCGCGCCGCTCGTCTCCGCTTCAGCCGCCAACGTCGTGAAGTCGTTTATGAGCGCGCAGTGCACATAGGTGAACTTTCGGAAGTGGCTCATAGTGCCTTCGTCCTCGTTCCAGCGCCAGTTGTTCAGTTTGTCTGCCCCGTCGTGGGTGCGCATGATCGGCGTGAACGCGCCGAGCTCGGTCCAGCGCTGGAACAGCTCTTTGCTGCTGCCCTCGGAGCTGCCACGAGGAGAAGCAAAGCCGGCGATGTCGTGCGTGACGAATGGTTGCCCCGCCAAGCCGAGATTCAACATGGCGGGTACGACGGTAGGCAGCCCATCGAGCTCGCTCCAATTGGTCTCCTGGTCACCCACCCAGTGGATCTGCGCAACGCTTTGAACACCAGTAAAGCCGGAACGCGCGAACATCACCCAGTCGTCCCCTCGAACGTCTTCCATCGCCTCGCGTGTCGCGCGCTGCCAATCGATGGGGAAGGTGTTGCGACTCTCGATCGGATCGCTTCCGTCCTGGGGGACGGAATTCACAGGCACCCACTCCCCGAAGTCTACCATCCATCCGTCCACGTCGTAGGTGCGCACGATGTCTTTGAGCGACTCGCTGATGAAATCGAGCGTTGCCGGGTTCGAAAAATCGGGATGGGCGTCGGACTGCGGGATGTTGGGAACCGCGAAGTCGATGAAGGTCTCGCCCAACCGGTCGTTGAGGAGGAGCCCCATCTGGTCCATCGAATCGAAGCGCGTCGCAAACCGCGTCGGGCGATCGGCTCCCTGAACGCTATTCGGATCCACGATGAACGGATTGAGGTAGACTAGGAATTTGTACCCAGCTTCGTGAAAATCGAAGACCATCGCGGCAAAGTCGGGATACAAGGTCTCGTCTGGCTCCCAGATGTATTGAACCCCGAATCCACCACCGGGGTTCATCCGAATGCCGCCCCAGTCTTGAACCCAGAACGCAGCCACGGGGATGTCGGCGGCTTGCAAGGCGGCCATCTCGCCGAGCACGTTGTTTCGCCCGCCTTGTCCGGCCATCCACAAGCCGTAAGCCCAAGCGGGAGGTTGCGTCGGCCGGCCGACCAGATCGCCGAGCTGCCGAATCACATCGAGACCCGTGGGACCGTGGAAGACACGCCACTGGACAGGAGCGCCGCTGATGACCTCGATCCACGCGACAGCCTCGTCGGTCGCGCAGAGGTCCACGTCGACGCGGCGCGCGGTGTCGAAAAGGGCACCGAAGCCCCGAGCGTCGATGTAGTACGGCATCGGGAAGTACGTCGTGTGCTCATTGCCGATCGAGACGCCCGGGCTCCCGTCACGGCCGTTGCCCTGCTCGTTGACGAGCAGCTGAAACGCCTCGCCTCGCTGGTTGGTGGCGTTGTACTGCTCGCCAAATCCGTGAAACGTTCCGCCCTCGTCGCACCGAATGCCCACGGCAATCGAGTCGGCCGCGGGGCCGGCAAGCTCGAGTCGAAACTCGCTAACTTCATCATTGAGGGCGACCGCGGTCAGCGTCGCGGTGCGAGAACCGCTCGCGCTCGCGTACTCCACCCGTGCGCCGGAGCCTTCGTTCGCGACGGACCGGACGGACAGCTCGTCGATCGCTGCCGGGCCGCGCTCGAATGAAATGGCGCCGATCCCGACGGGGCGCTCGTTGAAG
>CAZHPJ010000445.1:0-2717 GCA_964534585.1 uncultured Sandaracinaceae bacterium
GAATTCCCTGAGCTTCAGATCGTTGCCGGGCACATCGGCGCGCCCTGGACGCAAGTGAGCGTGATCACGTTCATTAATGGCGTGTTGATCACGCTATTTGATGGGTTTCGACGGATTCGATTTCGGCGTCACACGATGTGGATCTGACTTCGAGTTGATGCGAGAGCGGATGTTCAGAACGGAAGGTCTTGGTTCACTTGCGCTTCGCGGGCGTCGAGGATCGCCGTGCGATATCGGCAGATTGCTGTTTCGAGTTTCTGGCCGTATGCGATGAGGTGTGTGGCCTCATTGCCTGCCGCCGTGTCTTCGGACTGCCCGTCGGGCCTTTCCGAGTCGGTGAGTTCGGGGTAGATGGCGACGAGGGCGTAGACGGCGAGTTTGATCGTGTGGCCGAGCGCATCGAGGATGGCAAGTTCGGGATCGCTTCGCAGATCGTTCGGCGTAACCGACGGATGGGTAGTCAACGGTTCTTTCGGCCCCGTGCAGTTTGTCTGGGGCGCTCGTTCTCGGGTGGCGCGAAGGTTTCCAGATAGAGTTTTTCGTCGAGCTGGGTGCACTCACGCTCGGCTGCTGCGGCGAGGAGTTCTCCCGCCATGGTGGTGAGCACGCGATAGTTTCCGGCGGCGTGATCGCAGAGCGTATCGACGAGTTCGGGGGTCATGAGATACTCATTGCCTGCGGTTTCGAGCAGATGTTCGAGGCAAGTTCTCAACTCATCTCGTGCGACGTACTCCATCGCAAGCCTTGCGCGGATCCGGCTACCGAGTGGAAGCAGTTCTTCTCGTCGCAAGCGTTCGGTCAGTCGGCCGTCCCCCGCGAGCACGACGGACAGGATGCTGCGCGAGTCGAAGTGGGTGGTGGCCAGGATGCGCAGCTCGCTGAGCACCACGGCGGGCACCTCCTGCGCTTCGTCGATCAGGAGTACGGGGCGTACCAGCGTCGAGTCGATGTGGGCGACCCATCGTTCGCGCAATGCCTTGAACCCGCCCCAGCGGTTGTGGGGCTTGAGTTGCACACCGAACACCTCACCCATTTCGCGGTAGAAGTCGGCGATGTTGCTCTGCGGGTGAGCGATGACACCGACCGTGATGTCGCGCAGTGCCTCGAGTCGTTCAGCGAGGATCCGCAGAGCCACACTCTTGCCGGTACCGGGGTCCCCGGTAATCAGAGCAAACCCGCCTTCGCGTACCAGGCCCTGTTCGATGCGCCAGCAAAAGCTCTGGATCTTGGGCCCCAGGCGCAGCGCCTCACTGGGGAGATCCGGAGAGAAGGGGTTCCACTTGAGGCCATAGAGGGAGAGCAGTTTTTTGTTCATGGGGTTTTGTCCTTTGGGTATTCGGGGTTGGGGTCTGGGCTTGGGTCTGGGTCATCGTGAGGGGACTCGGGGAGATAGGCCGGGGGCTGTCCTGTGGCGGCGTACTCTTCGAGGAGGTTGCGCAGCAGGGGTGGAAGCCCGGCCTTCGGAGGTGTGGGGCTCGGTGTCACGTCCGCGTGTGGCCCGATGCTTCGCCGTACGCCATCGGCATTGCGAACCTTGTCGATGGGGAAGAGGGGGCACAGCGAGTCCCCGGTGCGGGGATCGACGAGTTCCACCGTGCGCAGATCCCACTGCGCATAGCGAAGGTGAAGCGTCTCGAGTTGTCGATAGCGCGACGGCACTTCGAAGCGCACGCCTTCGAGACTCGCGGTACCGTCACTCCTGCGCTGCCTTCGAGTGACTGCTCGACGGAAGGCGTGGCGCAGGGTCTTGGAGTCGGGGGCCTCACGACCGACCCCCTTTGCATCGAGGAAGCGTCGCAGGGGCGAGGTCCCGATCTCGCGGTGAGGGGCTTTGTTGTAGTCGCCCTCGACCCACGCCTGGGTGATGTCATTGAGGGTATCGAGGGTGAGTTCATCCTCGTTTTCGAGCATGGCGAGCAGTCGGTTCTCGACGTTCAGCCAGAAGTGTTCCTGCTTCGCATTCTGGTAGGGGCTATAGGCCAGGATCGTGGTGTGGGTGATGCCGAGGCGTTCGAGCCCTTGTCGCGTCTCGGCGGCGAGCATCGCGCCGCCGTTGTCGCTCATGAGCATGCGTGGAAGCCCGCGCTTCTGGATTGCCTGGGAGAGGCCATGGACGAGGCTCTCGGCGCATTCGGAATGGTACCACTGGACATGGCAGGCGAGGCGCGAGTGGTCGTCGAGGACGCCGATCATCTGGGGCTTGATCCAACGTCCTTCTCGGGTCAAGACCTTGCGCGATGCCTCGTGGAAATCGAGATGCCAGAGTTCGTACACATACTCGGCCTCAAAGCTCCGCACCTCGCGCTTCTCCAAATGTTCGACGGCACGAAGTTGCCCGGCGGTAGCGTCGCGCGGCAGCTGCTTGCGCCGCGAAAGTCCCTGGCTCTTCATGTAGCGGCGCAACGTCGCGTACGATGGGACCATCCCGACTGCGGGTTCGTAGAGGATGAGCTTCTCGAGGTTGTTGTGGTGCAGCTGCACGCTCCACGACGAATGCTCGTTGTACTGGGATTGCACGGCCGCTCGCAGAAGCGGCGAGAGGGTTGTGTGGGTGCCGGCATCCTGCCGAATGCGGTTGCGCAGTGCAGCGACGGGATTGCGAGGAGAAGAACGGGCGCGGTAGTACCAACGCTCGATCGTCGAGACGGCGAACTGGACGGGTTCGCCCGTGATCGGGTGACGCCAGCTTGTTTGCGCGAGTTGCAAAAGGGCGCACA
>CAZHPJ010000446.1:0-2704 GCA_964534585.1 uncultured Sandaracinaceae bacterium
GGAGCCTGACGATGCCCCGCGGCATGATGCGAGGCACGTTCGACACGGTCGTTGGCCGCAGAACCGAAGGGCGGTTCGGCCCGGGCGGCACGATCTCGACGATGAGCTTCGGCGTCGCGATTACCCTCGCAGACGACTTCGAGATCGGCTTCTCCCGATATCGGACCGGGTCCTTTCCAGGCGTCAGCGTCTTTCCCAGCGTGGGTTTCGGCGCAGAGGGGCTCATCGCCTTCAGCATGTCGCCCGAGGCGAAGTTCGGAGACATCCCCTTCTACGCGCGCTTCGAGGCGTTCGAGAGCGACGTCGTGAAGCTCGGTATCGACGCGGTGTTTCGGATTCCCTCGCGGACGGAGTTCGGCTTCCTCGCAGGTATCCCGCTCCGCTTCATCGTCCATGAGCAGTTCGCCTTCGACACGGGAGCGGAGTTCGTCGTCGACAACAACCCGCAAGGCCCGTCGATTTGGTCGCTCAACCTTCCGTTCAATTTCGTTGCCAACGCCACCGATCAGATTTTCCTGAAGCTGAATAGCGGCATGAGCTTGTTCGATCTGGGTCAAACGGTTCGTACCGCGACGTCGGGTCTGATTCAGGGCCCGTTCTATTTCATCCCGCTCGGCTTCGGTGCAGGTTACACTGTCGAGGCGGGTCCGGCGATGATGGACATCTTTGCGAGCTTCCGATTCCCGACGTTCTATGGCTTCACGACTCGCGCGTCCGATCTGAACACGGAGACCTGGCAAGTCACCATCGGGCTCAACCTCTACTCTCCGGTACTCTTCAAGGGCAGCGCACTCTGATGATCTATGAGCTCGGAGATCGGCGTGTACGGATTGAAGGCGAGGTCTTCGTTGCAGACTCGGCCGATGTGATCGGATCCGTCGTCCTGAAGGACGAGTCCAGCGTGTGGTTCAACGTAGTCGTACGCGGCGACGCGGACGAGATCATCGTCGGTGAACAAACTAACATTCAAGACGGTGCGATGTTGCACACCGACCCCGGCATCCGTCTCGTTCTCGGCCGTGGTGTGACCGTTGGCCACCATGCCGTCGTGCATGGTTGCGAGGTGGGCGACTACAGCCTGATCGGAATCAACGCAGTGGTTCTCAACCACGTGAAAATTGGTCGATACTGCACGATCGGTGCGAACGCGCTGGTCACTCAAGGGCAAGAAATCCCGGACTATTCCGTGGTTTTGGGCTCTCCGGGCAAGGTGGTTCGGCAGATCGAGCCGAGCGAGTGTGCAGGCCTCGAAAAGAGCGCAGCGGGCTACGTGAGCCGGGCGCGTGAGTACCTCGACGCGCTATATCCCGACATCCGCTTCTCCTGATCTCAGATGCGATCGAGCAGTGCTCGCTCGCCGAGCTCCGCGCACAACGCTTCGAGCGCAGGACGATCCGGCCCCTTCCAACGAAGCTGGTTCAAGGGCTCGTCGATCGGCGCGTCGGTTCGCAACGTTGCGAGCGTTCGGTACAGCATGGCATCGTCGCGTTGATCACTGAGCTTACGCGCGAGCTTCGCGCCGCCTCGCACCTTCACGCCCCACTGTTCGTAATCGTCCGGAATGTTTTCGAGATGCACGAGCTTCGCGAGCACGATCGACGTGCTCTTCGCCCCCCACCGCGCGATGCCGGGGATCCCATCTGCGGCATCTCCGACGAGCGCCAAGTAGTCGGGGATCGATTCCGGTGACACGCCGAACTTCTCGCGCACCCCGTCGTCGTTCAGGGTGATCCCTCGCCGTCGATCGAGAGTCACGACGTCGTTGCCACGCACGCACTGACAGAGGTCTTTGTCGGGCGAGCAAATCACGACCTGCTCAACACCAGGTGCGTCACGAAACTTCGCGGCTGCTCCGGCAAGCGCGTCGTCGGCCTCGAGCTCCACCATCGGCCAGGTGACCATGCCGAGTGACCTGCTCGCGCGCTCTACCAGCGGGAACTGAGCGAAGAGGTCAGGCTCCAATCCTTCGCCCGTCTTGTAGCCATCGAAGAGGTCGTTGCGAAACGACTCGACGGTGTGGTCGAACGCGCAGCCGATGTGCGTCACCTGCTCGTCGCGAAGCAAGGCCGCCATCGATCGCAAGAAGCCGCGCGTCGCGCCGACTTCCTGCCCGCTCGGCGACTTCGATTCTGGGGCGCCGAACCAGGATCGGAAAAGCTCGTAGGTTCCGTCGACCAGGTGCACCTTCATGGCTCGGTCTTATCGCACCTCGTCACTGCGGCACGGTGCAGCCCGGAGAAGGAGTCGCATTACGCGGACTTGTGGAACGATCTTGAGAACGTCACAGAGGGCGGTGCAGGACTATCTAGGGGTAGTATGACACCGTTCATTGCAAGACAGTTGAACACATGTTGCCCCAAAATATTGCGGGTTTCTTGAGAGCATGCCCCAACATCTAGTAGGATGGCTATTATGGCCCTACATGAGGTGCCATCTGATGCGATTTCAGGGGAGTGCTTCTATGACGCGGTGCGAAATGGCGGAAAATGCGACCAGTAGCCCCTCTCAACTGCTTGAAATCGCAAATGAAAGAAAGAAAGCATATCGGGCCGATCGTTTCTGCTTGACTGGCCTGGCCCCGCGGAGCTACTTCGCAGGTCCGCCCCCAAGCGGTTGTGGTGGTAACGAGGCTGCCAGCGCAACGCCTCGTGGGACGATTGTGGATAGAGGGTGCTCTACCTGGGGATGGATGGTGGATCTACCC
>CAZHPJ010000447.1:0-2688 GCA_964534585.1 uncultured Sandaracinaceae bacterium
GTAGCCCTGCCGGGCAGGGCTGTCAAGCCGGTGCTAAGGAACTTGCGAGCCCCGCTCCTAACAGGCATACACGCTCGTGTCCCGACGCCAACAAACCTTGAATTGGCTTGCAGAGCTCGTGACCGAGCGCCGGAAGCTCGTGGTCTGGGTTTCGGTTCTGGTGACCCTCGCGTTCGCTACGCAGATCCCCAGGCTGACCGCTGATCCGGCACCGGAAAGCCTTCTTTCCTCGTTTGAGGGCGAGGAGTACGCACTCATACAGCAGCGCTTCGAGCAGTGGTTCGGCAAGCGGCGGACCGCCGTGCTCATCCTGGTCGAGGGAGAGGACGTCCTGTCCCGGGACACGCTCCAGCGAATCCACGATCTCTCGCTCTACTTCGCCAAGAAACCCTGGGTCGAAAAGGTCGCCGGCATCACCACGCTCAGCATTCCGCGGCGAATCAAAGGGGCCACGGACGACGGTGATCTCGAGGGCCTGGGCGGCCTCGAAGAAGTCGGCGCTTCGGAGGACGAAGGCGATCTAGACGACCTCGATTCCCTCGATGAAACGGATGAAGAGGCTGACGCGCAAGGCGATCTCGAGGACGATGTGTTTGACGCCCTCCTCGACATCATCGAAAGCGATCCCGATCGCTTCCCGGGCGGCATCGCCAAGGTGGGCCCCGCGCTGTCCGCGGAGCTCAAGACCGACCCGATCGTCGAGGGCACTGAGGTGACCGAAGAGGAAGCCGCGGAGCTCGCCAAGGCGATCGCCGGCAACCCACTCCTAGTGGGCCGGCTGATCGACGAGGACCACACCGTGGCCGGGATCGCCCTGCAGCTGTCCGAGCTCGGCCCGCGCGAGATGGGTCGGGCGATGGACGAGCTCCGTGAGGGCTTAGACCGCCCCGAGTTCCAAGACATGGTGTTGCACGTGGGCGGCCTGCCCTACCTCCGCAGTGTCATCGTGAGCAAGATGCGCTCGGACAATCTGCGCCTGATTCCGCTGACCGTTTTGGTTTGTTTAGCCCTTCTGACCTTCTCGTTCCGTTGGGCGCCGGGTGTCCTGCTTCCGCTCGCTGCAGTCGCGATCACCGCGGTCGTGGTGGTTGGGGGCATGGGCCTCTTCGGCGAACCCATGAACGTACTCAACAACGTCATCGTGCCCCTGCTGATCATCATCGGCATCAGCGATGCGACACACTTGATCCAGCGCTATCGCGACGAGGTGTGCGCCGATGACGACGCCGACCGTAACGCGGCCGGGCGCCGCACGGTGTCTGCGATGGCCGTGGCCGTCATGCTAACCTCGGCTACGACGGCAGCCGGTCTGGCTTCCCTCGTCGTGTCGAAAACGGTGATGCTGCGACACTTCGGAGTCCTCGCTGGCCTCGGGGTGATGATCTCGTACGTCGTCATCATCACGTTCGTGCCTGCGGTCCTCACCTGGGCGACTCCGCCCAAGCGCGAAGAGGTCCGCCGAGAGCGCACGAGCATGTTCACCAGTGTGACCAGCAGTCTCGTGGCGCACCTGCTTCGCTGGCGTTGGGCTGTGCTCGGCGCGACCGCATTGTTCACCGTCGGCGCGGGCTACATCGCCAGCCAAATCACCGTCGACCACGCCCTGCTCGACCAGTTCGACGAAACCGACCCTGTCTACACGACGACTCTATTGATCGAAGAGAAGCTCGCCGGTGTCCGGCCCCTCGAGGTAGTGCTGGTCAGCACCGAAGAAGACCACTTCATGGATCCCGAGGTGATGCAGAGTATCCAGAGGATCCGGAACTGGGCATCACTTCGACCTGAGGTCATTCGCACGTTGAGTTACGGTGACATGCTGCGCGAATCGTACGCGCTCCTCACCGACGATCCGAGCGTTCGGTCGGAGAACTTCAAGAGTGCCAAGCAGGTCAAGGGTCTCGTCACCATGATGGGCCAGCGCAAACCCAGCCCACTGAGCGATTGGCTCACCAAAGACGGCAAGAAGGCACGCATTCAGCTCAAGCTGCGAGATGTCGGCGCGCAAGCCACCATACGGTTCCTCGGCGACCTCGAGGTGAAGATCGAATCCGAGCTCGGGGCCGACGAGACGGTGTCGGTGTCGTTCACCGGGGATGCCTACACGGGATCGCGCGGACAAGCCGCCGTCGTGAGCGACCTGCTTGGAAGCTTGTTCGTCGCCGTTCTGGTCATCTTCCTGCTCCTGGCTTTCTTCTTTCGCAGCATCCGGCTGGGACTGCTGAGTATCCCGCCGAACTTGATCCCCTTGGTCGTTACGATGGCCTACATGGTTTGGCGCGAAATCCCGCTCAACGTGTCGACGGTCATCATCTTCTCGATCAGCCTCGGCCTCGCCGTCAACGGCACCATTCACGTGCTCGCGCGTTTCCGCGAGGAAATGCTGCGTGGACTTGGCCGCGAAGCCGCCTTGGTGCGCGCCGCGCGCGGTACCGGCCGCGCCATTGTCATCTCCTGCGTGACCTTGATGGCCGGGTTTAGCGTGCTGCTCCTGAGCTCGTTCGTCCCCGTTCGGAACTTCGGCGAATTGATCGCCGTCACGATCGGCGGCTGCCTGGTGGCGACCTTGATCGTGCTCCCGCCGCTGCTTCGCGTTGCCGGCGGCAGCGGTGGAGTCCGGGAGCCGAGCGACTAGCCCCCGATTCGCTCGATCAGAACCGAGGCGAACTCTTGCGTGCCGAGGTCTCCGCC
>CAZHPJ010000448.1:0-2686 GCA_964534585.1 uncultured Sandaracinaceae bacterium
GGTCCCCTATCGCACTGACGAGCGCGCCGCGCGGATCCTGCTGAGGCGCGGGCCGGCAGACGACTTGATCGCGCTCGGCTTCGAGGTGCCCAGCGCGCAAACGCTACATGAGCTCACTACACACGTGCGCGAAGCCGGATACTCGGTCGATCCTACTTCCGCTGACGAAGCCAAAGCGCGCGGGGTAGAAGAGCTCGTTCGCACGTTCGAGCCCGGCGGCGTTGCAGTCGAGCTGTTTCACAGGCCTGTTCTCGCTGGCACCCCCTTTGGTCGCGAAAGGGTGACGACCGGGTTTGTCACGGGCGATCAAGGCGTCGGTCATGTCGCGCTCCGCGCCAACGACATTGCCGGGACCCGATCGTACTTCGAGCAGGTCTTGAGCTTCGGTCTGAGTGACTACATCCGGTGCACGCTACCGGGCGACTTCAAAGTCGACATCACGTTCCTGCACGTCAATCCTCGGCACCACACCGTCGCGCTTGGTTCGGGGCTTCCCAAGCACTTGCATCACTTCATGCTGCAGATGAGCTCCCTCGACGACGTCGGCGCTGCACTCGACCGCGCGTTCGCCAACGACGTGCGCGTCGTGCAGGGCCTCGGCCGGCACCCGAACGACCAGATGGTGAGTTTTTATTGTGTCACGCCCTCGGGTTTCGAATGCGAAATCGGCTGGGGCGGGCGGACCATAGACGACTCTACGTGGGAGCCGACCACGTACCATCGAATCAGCGATTGGGGCCATCAATCACCGTACCGCCGGCCTCCAAAGCGACCAACCGAAATGGGAGAACAGTCATGAGCAGCAGACCGCGATTTCCGATTCCGCGCTATCCCCGGGGCTGGTTCCAGGTGGCGTATGCCGAAGAGCTGAAGCCGGGCGATGTCGTGCCGCTCAAGTACTTCGGGGTCGAGCTCGTCATGTTCCGCACCGAGGACGGCGAGGTCAGCGTGCTCGATGCGTTCTGCCCGCACATGGGCGCGCACCTAGGCCATGGCGGCAAGGTCGAGGGCGACGGGATCGTTTGCCCGTTCCACGCATGGAAATTCAATAGCTCCGGCAAGTGCACCGAGGTTCCGTACGCGCAGCACGTCCCGCGCAAGGCCCACGTCACGGCGTGGCCTGTTCACGAGGTCAACGGCATCATCATGGTGTGGCACGACATCGAGGGGAAAGAGCCGGCATGGGAGATCCCTCAGATCCCCGAATGGAACAACGAGGCGTGGACCCCGTACTGGAAACAGCACTGGAAGATGCGCACGCACAACCAGGACATGGCCGAGAACGTCGTCGACAAGGCGCACTTTCGGTATGTGCATGGCATGAACGTCGTTCCGCAGCCGCACACGATCAAGCTCGCGTATCCACACATCAACATGATCACCGATGCGATCTATGAGACGCCGAAGGGCGAGGTTAAGGGTGAGCTCGACGTCGAGGTTCACGGCTTCGGTTTTTCAGTGAGCCGCTTCCGAGGCATCGTCGAAACGACCAACATGGCCTCGGTCACACCGATCGACGACGAATACTGTGACGTGCGCTTTTCCTTTAGTGTGAAAAAATTCGGTGGAGCCGACATCACGGCTGGAGTCGGCAAGGCCTTCACCAAGGAAATCGCGCGGCAGCTCGAGGAGGACAAGCCGATCTGGGAGCACAAGGCCTTCTTCGAGCAACCAATGCTATGCGACGGCGACGGCCCGATCGCCGACTTCCGTAAATGGTGCAAGCACTTCTACCCCGAGTGGTACCACAAGCAGGCTCAAGACGAGTATGATGGCGTCAAGGAGGTGAGCAAGCCGCTCACGCTGGCTGAGCGACGCCGGCGGCTTGCCGCAGCATAGATGGACAGCGGTTCCGAGACACAAAGCCCGGCAACGCCGGATGAAATCAGGGCACGCATTCGAAGCGAGCACGCGCGGATCTCTGCACAGCTCGCGCGAGTGGAAGCGTTGACCGAACGCGTCGGTGACGGCGATGCGAAATCGGTGATCGCGCTCCGCGAGGAGCTCGAGGCCCTCGGCACCGTGCTGCTAGCGCACTTGCACTACGAGGAATACCAACTTTCGTCATTGACCGACGAGAGCAACTTGGACGAGGCCACTGCAAGCATGCGCCGAGAGCACCAAGCACAGCGTGAGATATTCGACGGCGTCATCCGCGATCTAGACGAGACGGCCGTCGGGTCGAAGTTGGTCACCGGTGTGCGCGAGCTGTCGCGCGCCATCCGAGACGACATGGAGTACGAGGAGCGAGAGCTATTGGGCAAAGGCTGAGGTGGGAGCCGCAGTATGAAAATCATGTACAATCCGTCGACCTGCAATCACTACGGCGTCTGCATCGAAGAGGCCCCCGAGGTTTTCTCATTCACCGAAGACGGAAGCCTACTGATTCAAACCTACAACGTCCCCCCCAACCTCGAAGACAAAGTCCGCGACGCCTGCATGATGTGCCCCACGCAGTCGATGCAAATCGAAGAAGAATAACGCAGACCGCGAGTCCCGATAGCTCTGACGTCAAATCCGCGTCAAAAGCTTTGTGGTTAGCATTCGCGAGGATGCGATGATTGGCGTCATCGTGTGGCTCGCGGCGCTCGTTGGATAGCCGGACGAGTCGAAGACGTAGACGTCGCGGGTGCCGTAGACCTGGCCGTTGAGGTCAGCGCCGCCATCTCGCTCCGATGCTGCAAAC
>CAZHPJ010000449.1:0-2684 GCA_964534585.1 uncultured Sandaracinaceae bacterium
GGGTGCGAATGACGTGAGAAGCTGTGCATCGTCTCCTCAAATCAACTGAGGGAGGTGGCGATGAGAATTTCATCCAATTCAGCGAGACGGGCAGTGCAAGGACTCGGCGAGCGGGGCAAGACGACGCGGATCCCTGACGAGGTTCGAGCGGCCGTTCTCGATTACGCCGACAAGGCTCGATCCGCAGGCCGGACGTGGAGCGATATTGGAGAGGCCGTTGGCCTGTCCGCAACCGTTGTGCAGCGATGGAGCCGGGGAAGCCAGGCAGCCATCGGAAGGACGAGCGAGAGGAAGAGCAGGTTCACGCCGGTCCTGATCACGCAAGCGCCCGCGACTGCGGCGACCTCCCCGATGATCTTGACGACAGCGAGTGGCGAGCGCCTCGAGGGACTCGGGGTAGAAGATGCGATCCAGCTGTTGCGAGGTCTTCGATGATCGGGTCTACACGCAATCTGCGAGTGTTTGCCTATTCGAGTCCCGCGGATCTTCGCAAAGGCTTCGACGGTCTCTATGGCATCGTGATGGCGGAACTCGGCCGGGATCCCCTGGATGGCGACTGCTTCCTCTTCGTGAACCGCGCACGTTCGAGGGCGAAGGTGCTGCTGTGGGATGGAACAGGGCTCTGCATCTATATGAAACGTCTCGAGCAAGGACGCTTTGCTTGCCTGTGGGAGAGCAGCGGGAGCGGATCTTCGCTGGAACTGACCCTGAGTGAGTTGACACTCTTTCTAGAAGGCAGCCAGATGGTGGGACGAATTCCTCTCTCGCCCAGCGAAATCAAGCCCACGCCTCTTGCCAGGGCGGCGTTTCCATGATTTATTGCGAGACGTGATCAACGTCTCGACCGAAACCGACATCGAACGACTGCGCCAGGTGGCGCAGCTTCTTGTTGCCGAGAATGATCGCCTGCATCAGCGCCTCCAGGAGCTTTCGTCCAAGTTGGCGAATGCCGACGGGAAGGACGCCGAGCGATTGCAGCTCGAACTCGAGCTTCTTCGTGAACAACTTCATCAGCGCAATCAGACGATCTTTGGCACTTCATCCGAGAAGGGTCGCAAGACCGGGTCTACCCGTGCAGAGGACGAGGGGCCGACGAAGCCCCAAACCGGCCATGGTCCGAGCGCGCAGCCGGAGCTTCCCATCCTCGAGGAAGTCTTCGAACTGGACGAGGCCGATCAAGCCTGCCCGAAGTGCGGGGGCGAACTCTCTGCGATGGAGGGGCAGTTCGAGGAGTCGGAAGTCATCGACGTGGTCGAGCGCAGCTTCCATATCGTGCAGGAGAAGCGGCAGAAGTACGTCTGCAAGTGTGGTGAGTGCGTAGAGACTGCGCTCGGAAGCATCAAGCCGAACCCGGGTGGCCGCTACTCGCTCTCCTTCGCAGCGCTGGTGGCCAGCGAGAAATATGAGGACCACAACCCGCTGGCTCGCCAAGTCCGACAGATGAAGCGGGTGGGGTTGGACGTCACTTCGCAGACGCTGTGGGACCAGGTGCTGGCGCTCTCCCGGCATCTGGCTCCAAGTTATTGGGCACTGAAGGAGTTCGTGCTCGAGGCCGGCGTGGTGGGAATGGATGAAACACGTTGGCCGCTTCTCGAAAAGGGCAAGACGAAGAAGTGGTGGGTATGGAGTCTGTGTCGGCCGGAGGCGGTGTTCTACCAGATAGCCCCGACACGCTCCGCCGCTGAAGTGAAGGCGCTGCTCGGTGACTACGCCGGTGTGGTGATGTGCGACGGCTATGCGGCGTACCCTTCGTTCGTGAAGGGACGAGATGCTCCGGGGCGGCTTGTGCTGGCGAATTGCTGGAGCCACGCGCGGCGCATGTTCGTCAAGGCGGCGCCCAACTATCCGGTGGCCGAAGAGATGATCGAGCGGATTGCACAGCTCTACGTGGTGGAAGCCGAGGCCGGGAACGATCCGGTTCTTCGGGCAGAGCTGCGTGGGCTGAAGTCGCGGCCAGCCATCGACGAGATACAGGCTTGGCTGCTGTCGCAGCGAGCGCTGCCGAAGTCCTCGCTCGGCAAGGCGATCACGTACACGAGCAAGTTGTGGCCGGGACTGACGCACTTCCTCGGTAACCCCGACGTACCGCTCGACAACAACGGAACCGAGAGATCGATCCGCGGCATTGCTCTCGGAAGAAAAAATCACTACGGATCGAAGTCCGAGCGCGGCACCGAAGTCGCCGCCATTTTGTACAGCCTCATCGAGTCGGCAAAGATCGCTGGCCTCAGCGGCCGAGTCTACCTCGAAGAAGCAGCCCGCCGAGCCATCCTCAACCCGGGCACAGTCACGCTTCCCCACCACATCGCCAACAGCTGAGTCCGCCCGAAACGGCTCCCTCCAAATCGATCCTCGTCGTCAAGACGGGGTGCGGCGAGCCTATACCCATGAACAACACATGAACAACACGCCACTGGCTGCGGCGGCCCAGAGATTCAGTGAGGCCACACGCGCCTGGTCGTTTCGGTTGGCGAGGACCGCGCGCGCCGCGAGCCAACTGCCCGCCAGCAACACGCAGGTGTTGATCGCGCCCGGCAGAGGGTGCAGCAGTGCTTGTCCCTCAGCGAAGGAGGCGGGATCGGCTCGGCGGGACCGGGCTCGGCGGTCTCGTTCGCCTCGGCTCCGCCCGTGACGAACCGGACGCGGGTGAACGGCGAGATCGTTCGGGAGCGCGATCTCGCGGA
>CAZHPJ010000450.1:0-2676 GCA_964534585.1 uncultured Sandaracinaceae bacterium
ATCGTCGCGCCGCGAGCGCTTGCCGCAGGCGGTGCCCGGCCTCCAAGTGCGCGGCTAGCATCTGCCATCGTTGCCTGTCGCGGCCGGTCAGCGTGGTCACCTCCCGGAGCGGCGCGACGATAGCCACTCCCGCACCCCTGCAGTCGACTGTCGTGATTCCCAGCACGTCTTTGCAATAGCCGACATGCGAGGTGTACACGTCGAGCGCCTCCGGATGACCTTTGGTGTTCTCGGACATCGTGGAGACGAGTCCCGTCCGCGCTTGCTCACGCAGCAGCTCGGGCGGCCAGGCTGCCAGCGCCGTCTTATGCTGCTCTGGAAAATCTTGCGGCCCCGAAGCCACCTCTATTCGGAGAAACTGCAGCGCCCCGCCGTCCGGTGGGCGGCCGTACTCGATTCCAGCGACCCCAAGCCCGTGATCGAGCACCGACAAGCCCCGCTCGAGAACCGTCGGCAGCCACTCCTCGTCGCTGAGATCGAGGTCGTACGCCGCTTCGGTGAAGTCGATGATCGCTGAGCCTACACGGTCGATATGAGCCCTCCGCCCATCGGCTGCCGACGTCCTGCCGCCGTACGAGGCACGCACACGACCTCACAGCTAGTCTTTCAGGATTCGGGAATCTGCGCGAGGGTCCATACGTAATTGTTTACAGCTTCTCAGGCGGTGATGGCGGAAAGTTCCATCGAATCCGATGCGCATCCGAGCTCGTCCGGCGGAATGGTTCGCTTCGCGTCAGCCGATTTGGTCAAACGGCAGGGTCGACGCCGGTGAGGCGAGCAACGAGCTTGCGCACCGCGGAGGTAACGGCGGCCTTTTCGCGGAGCGCAGCGTCCTTCTCCATTTCCTGTCGTAGGCTTTCGAGCTGCGCTTCTTGTTGAACGCCAAATTCCTTCTCCAGCGTCTCGCGCGTGTTCTTCACATGCGGATTGTCGATTCCGGCGAGCTCCTGAAGGGTGCGCCAAAGGTGGAGGCGCTCCGAGCACTGCAGGGCGATCTTTGGGGAAACGACTTTGCGCACGATGCTGCCATTGTTGCCGGGGAGCGAGATGAACGGAAGCCTTCCGACCCGCTGCCATCGCGAAAGCTCCAGATAGTCGGCCAACGGGACCGTATGATCGGCGCTTGAGGGCGGGTCGGTGAGCTCCGCAGCGAACTCAGCATCCGACGCGGCGTAGTGGGCGAAGGTGAAGGGCTCTTCGACTTCGATGGGTTGCCCTTGCGCGTCAGTGCCGGAGAGCGTTTCGGTGGTCCAAAGCGTGTCCGGCGACGGATTGGAGGAGAGATCAAAACACGAGACGAAACGATCGGCCTGATCCGGATCGTACACGCACATCGGAAAAGCCCGGGCTCGAACGGCGCGTTCGGTCCGAGCTTGAAAGGCAGCCTGTGCCTCGCCGTCCCGCTGGCAGAGCAGCGAAATCACGCCAGGCCGCGGGGCGCTCAGCGCCTCGAACAGTTGTTCTTGAAAATCAGGCACGGTCGCGCATGTCTGGAGGAAGTAGACACCACGCATCGCCAGCGGCAGCGTTTCGAGAGTCATCGTGGAGGGCACGCCGGTGTCGGAGGCCGAGGAGTAGACGTCGCGCAAGCTCGACCGGAGAGCGACGACCTTGATCGGCATGCCGGTTTCGAGCAGCGACATGATTTTGAGCAAGTGCGCGCCACTGTCGCCGTCTAGACGTGCCATGACGAGAAAGGGAGGACACAACCGAAGCTCATCGGGGCCGAGCTGCCGCCAGTTGAAGTCGGCAAAGGCCGCATCATGGGTTTCGGAGTCGTACTTGGAGCGGATCTCCAGTTGGGCGATGCGCAGTGCGCGAAAAACTCGGGCGATCCGATTGAGGTGTTCCTCGGCAAGCTCCCGTATTTCGCTCTCCTCTTTTTCAATCTCGACGGAGGCAGAAGCGGGAGCAGTGCTCGACCAGGCCTCCTTCATTTCGCCGAGCGTCGGGATGAGCTCCTGCACGCGTTTGAGCCGTTCCGGCGCCATGGCCCGTGAGCGCGTACTTTTGCCGAGCACGCGGGACAACGAACCGAGGTCGAGGTTGGTTGCGGCCAGGGGCCCGAGCGCCCGCTCGAGGTGGTCCGGGTCGTGCCCATGGCGATGGTATTCGTCGAGACGCAGGAGGTCTTTCAGCTCGCGGATGGCTTCGGCAAGAGCACCGTCGAGGGCGGCGCCATGGTGGCGCCAGACATCTTCGACGGGTTGGAGGATTTGCTCTGTCATGACGGATATCCGGATCAGCTGACGGTGTAGCGGTCCATCACCTCGTCGAGACGCTGAAGGAAGGTAGGATGGTCTAGCCGCTCCTGTCGCTTCGATCGGATGTCTTCATAGGATGGGAGATCGGAATTCTGATAGAGGAGGCCCATGGGGGCAGGGTCTAAGGTTATCGCGACGCGCTGAGCCTCGTTGATATCGTGATGGTCGTGTGCGCGAGCGGGGCCGCGGCTGAGGAGCGAGGGGTGAATGGGGATGCCGTCTTCATGCTCGAGGAACACGACCGGGAAGGTCAATCCGCCCTCGCCAAAGGATTTGGGCATGAACACCGAGCACCTCTGCAGGATACGGACGAAGGAGAGACCGGGATGGTCCCAGGCCTTTTCGATGGTTTCGTCGAGGTGTGCGGGCAGCCAGGTGGCGGTTTGGGCGAGGAAGGAAACGTTGGTCATCC
>CAZHPJ010000451.1:0-2670 GCA_964534585.1 uncultured Sandaracinaceae bacterium
GCCAGTGCCAGTGCCAGTGCCAGTGCCAGTGCCAGTGCCAGTGCCAGTGCCAGTGAAGGTGCCAGTGCCAGCGCCAGCGCCAGCGCCAGCGCCAGCGCCAGTGCCAGCGCCAGCGCCAGCGCCAGTGCCAGTGCCAGCGCCAGTGAAGGTGGCCGCGTTCTAGAGGACGACGAGCAAACTGGCTACGCCCGAGAGACGGATCGCCAGGGACATCGCGTGAGGATATCACGGTGAGGTGCGGCGTGCGCGACCGCGAGCAGTCTAACTTCCGTCGCGGATCTCTCTCAGGAGCTCCCGGTCCTCCTCCGAAAGCTCCGCCCTCTCCAACAGATCCGGCCGCCGCTCCAGGGTGCGCCTGAGGGACTGTTTGCGCCGCCAGCGCGCGATCACCGCGTGGTTCCCCGACCTCAAGACGTCAGGCACCTTCTCGCCGCGAAATTCTTCCGGCCTCGTGTACTGTGGGTACTCGAGCAAACCGTCTGCGTGCGACTCGTCCGTGGTCGACTCATCGTTCCCGAGCACCCCCGGCAGCAGGCGTGCTGTCGCTTCGATCACCGCGAGCGCCGCCGCCTCCCCACCGAGCAAAACGAAGTCCCCGAGCGATATCTCTTCGTCCATGAGACCGCGAATACGTTCGTCGAAGCCCTCGTAGCGACCGCAAACCAACGTCAAGCAATCAAGCCGCGAGAACCGGCGTGCGTGAGCTTGGGAGAATCGCGCGCCCTGCGGGGTGAGCAAGACCCGATGGCTTGGCTTGCCCCCGCGCACTTCGTCGAGATGATCCAACGCGTCCGCAAACGGGCCGGGCCTCAACACCATTCCGCTGCCGCCGCCGTACGGGGAGTCGTCGACTGTGCGGTGACGATCGATTGTGAATTCACGTGGAGTGACCGCGTGCACGTCGATCGTGCCGGCGTCCTGTGCCTTGCCGAGCAGCCCGGTACGCAGCACGTCGAACATCTCGGGAAACAGCGTGACGATTTCAAATCGCATCAGCGACGTTTCTGCAAAGGAATATCATCGAGGCCTTTGAGGTGTACCTTGCCGCCTTCGATGTCGACCTGGTCGAGCCATGGGGGACGCATGGGCACCTCGAGGAAACCATCGGGGCGTTGGATCTTCAAGCACTCTGCGCTCGGGTAGTCGATGACGTCGATGACCTTGCCAATCGGCTCTGGCCCCTCGAACGCTTCGAGTCCTATCAAATCGGCGTGGTAGTACTCGCCCTCTTCGAGCTCAGGCAAAGCTTTCCGTGGCACGCAGAGCGCGTAGCCACGCAGTGCTTCGGCGGCTTCGAGCGAGCTCACACCCGCGAATCGCATGAGTAGTGCTTTCGGGCCCTGCCGCGTGGACACCACCTCCACCAACGCCGGCGTCTCGTCCCCCTCACGGATGAGAAAGATCTCTGTCGACTCTCGCAGCAGCGTCGACTCGGGGTTGAAGACGTGCACGCGGACCTCTCCTGTCACGCCGTGCGGTCGCGCGACGACGCCGAGTTCGATCCACGCAATCGATTCGGCCCCTTCGGTCACAGTGGTCTTTCATACCAAATCGGCGACGTCCATGCGCGCTCCCGGATCACGTCGAACCGATTGGAGCCACTAAAGGTGCCGGGCTCGCCTTCGATGTCGCAGCATCCTTCCCAGCCTGACCATCCCGATTCGGTGGAGAACACGCCGGCCGTCACGTCGAGCTGATTGCAATCCACACCGAGCTCGACGCATTGCAGCGTGTTCCATCGGCAGGTGGGCTGTTCGAGAATCCGGACGTAGTAATAGGCGTCCTGAGCCGGGCTGAATTCGGGGTCGGTCCAAGTGACACAAAGTTGCTCTGGACGTCCGGCGGTCGAAATCGAGCAGTCTGTGGCAGGCTGAGGGCCGTCGGCCTCGCCTGCGACGTCCAGCACTTTGGTCTTGGCGATCCCTTCGGCGTCGACCCAGCCCTTGACGACTTGAATTCGTTCGAGCGGTGTGCCGGGCACACTTCCCCCTGCGTCTTGCAGGGCCCAAGCCGCGAAGCTCGGTGCTCCGGCTGCTGCATCGTCCGGCAGCACGGAGCCCATCGCTACCGCGCTCACGGCACCGTCTTCGACAGGGGTCTCCCCTGCCTCGAGCCGGGAGCAGAAGTCGTCTGGGAAGGGCTCTCGGCGACCGTAGGTCCGCACTTCGATGCGAGGTCCGCTCGTTGCATACGCACGCCTCGCTTTGAGCGCTGCAAAGATCGATTCGCGAGTGTTCTGCTCTGCCCAAACCGCCGTGAGCCCACCGGGATTGTTTGAAAACGCGACACTACGTTCGAAGACGCGGCCGGTGCACTTCGGATCGTCCAATTCGCAGCTCCACTGGCCGTGCCGGACCGCCGGGTCTGCATCGAGCACACCGCCGTGTCCTTCGAAGCGCCATTCCTCGACAGCGCCCGGGGTTCCGTTGTGCGTGTCGGTCGATCCCACGAAGCCGAGTTGGTACGGGTTCGTTCCGAGCGTCTCGCGCGCCCGCATCCCCTCGCCGAGTGCGCCTCGCGCAAAGTCGAGCGGCGACGTGCAGTCGTGTGGATCTGAGCTTGCGGTGAGATCACCCGTGACCGTCGTGCACAGGGACTCCTCGATCGGCTTGCACCGGGGGCTGTCTTGTGGCGATCCGGTGCAAATCGGCTTGTTCTGCTCGAAGTAGC
>CAZHPJ010000452.1:0-2656 GCA_964534585.1 uncultured Sandaracinaceae bacterium
GACCGCAGGCAATGCCCACAGGAAAACCTGGGACGCCCGCTGGAAATCCATCTCGTCGTACAGCTTCTCCACAGTGGCTTCGGTGGGCAGGCCCAGTTTCAGGTCCAGCCGGCCAATGCGTGTGTCGATGGTCTGGGCGTGTGCTGCGGTTGCCGCCAGTGTCAGTGCCAACGCGGCCAGCACGTTGGCGACCGAGACGCACGGTCCTTTCATACTCATACCTCCCCCTCCCTCTCTGCCAACATAGCTGAGACACTGACTCCCCTTGGAATTACAGTAGGGCGGTAGAAGGTGAGAACCGATGGTAGTGGAGAGAGAGCTGATGACATTGAATGGGTTTCCTGCTCCCGCACTGGGGGTTGAGGAGCGTAGCGACGAGGCCCCCAGTGCGGGAGCAGGCGCCCCGCCCGCGCCCCCAGATCCCGAGGTCGTGGGCAAGCCGATACGGCGGCAATTCACCGCACAGTACCGGCTGCGGATCTTGGAGGAGGCCGATCGCTGTAAAGAGCCGGGCGAGGTGGGTCGACTGCTTCGCCGAGAAGGGCTGTACAGCTCTCATTTGACGGCCTGGCGCAAGGCGCGGCGTAACGGCGCGCTTCGGGGGCTGGCTTCGAACAAGCGCGGGGCAAAGCCGAAGAAGCGCAACCCGCTCGAGCCGAAGGTCCGAGAGCTCGAGGCGAAGGTGACTCGTCTGGAGAAGGAGTTGCACCAGGCGCATACGATTCTGGACGTCCAGGGAAAAGTTGCCGGGCTGCTGGGATTCAGCCTCAAAGACGGGAAGAGCTGCTGATGGCGGCCCAAGAGCTGGCATTGGAGGTCGGCGTCGCGCCGGCCTGCCAGGCGCTGGGCGTGTCGCGAGCCACCTTCTACCGTTGTCAGAGGCTGGTCTCCGGGCACCAGCAGCCCCGTCCAACGCCCGCCCGGGCACTGTGTGAGTCCGAGCGCGAACATATCCTCGATGTGCTCGCCTCACCGCGCTTCGTCGACCGCTCGCCCGCGGAGGTGGTGGCGACGCTGCTCGACGAAGAGCAATACCTGTGCTCCGAACGCACGATGTATCGGGTCCTGGCTGCGAGCCAGCCGGTGCGAGAGCGGCGTAATCAACGCAAGCATCCGCAATACACCAAACCCGAGCTCGTGGCGACGGGGCCGAACCAGACCTGGTCGTGGGATATCACCAAACTGTTGGGGCCGAAGAAGTGGACCTACTACTACCTCTACGTCCTGCTCGACATCTTCAGCCGCTACGTGGTCGGCTGGATGGTGGCCGACCGGGAAAACTCCGCCCTGGCCGGTCGCCTGATCGAGGAGACCTGCAACAAGCAAGGGGTCGAGCCCAAGGTGCTGACGCTGCACTCCGACCGCGGGGCGCCGATGACGAGCAAGTGCACCGCCCAGCTGCTCGCCGACCTCGGGGTCACGCGCTCGCTCAGCCGCCCCCAGGTCTCCGATGACAATCCGTTCTCGGAGGCGCAGTTCAAGACCCTGAAGTACCATCCCGGTTTCCCCGGTCGCTTCCCCGGTATCGAGCCGGCGATCGGCCACTGCCGGTCGTTCTTCCCGTGGTACAACACCGAGCACCGCCATGGGGGCATCTCCATGCTGACCCCCGACGATGTCCACCACGGCCGGGCCCGGGCGGTGCTCGCCGAGCGGCAGCGTATCCTGGATGCCGCCTGCGCCGCTCATCCAGAGCGATTCGTTCGCGGCAGGCCGAAAATCACCCCGCTTCCCAAGGCGGTCTGGATTAACCCACCCGACCAACCGACGACAGGAGACCTTGCTCAGTAAATCGCGATGGACAGTGTCTCAAAGTCGTTGACAGGTTCCGATCGGACCGCTCGATACCTTGATCGCGGGTATCGCGCTGGCCCTGGGCGGAACTCTGATCACGCACAACACGCGCGAGTTCGCCCGGGTTTCGAAGTTGGTCGTAGAGGATTGGTACGAATAAAGGTGGCTTCGTGGTCAGGTCCGACGATGTCGCAGGTCTCCGCCACTCGGCTCGCGCTCGTCCGCGACCATCCTGACCATGCCGCGGGCTACGCCCCACCCTCGCCGATCTCTCCAGGTGGCCGACGCATTTCGTCGAAGGGCTCGGCAAGACACGTTCGTCTCGACATCGTCGACTCCTCCGCCGGCAAGTCGACTACCGTGACCGGACTATCCAAGAAGGGAAACGACGGGGTTCTTTCATCGGCGAGCTCGAATGCGAGTGTCCTCTGCGAGAACTGAATCACTGGCTCCGCCGATGCCTTGGTCAAGAACCGTCACGGCGCCGTACCCGTGGCTACGGAACTAGTCCCCCAGCTCGATCGGGAGGTTTTCGTCCAGTTTGAACCGCATGCATACTTCTCAAGCCGGTAGCGAAATCACCCTCTCTTTCGCTAGCTCTGCGGCGTAGCTTACCGCCGCGCTAACCGACTCTCGCGTAACAGACGGGTAACTGCGCGCGATCTCGTCTGGCGTCATGCCCACGGCTAGATTGTCCAATACCGTCGTCACCAGCACACGGGTACCGGTGAGGCACGCCTGCCCGTGGCACACCGCCGGATCAACCGTAATGAGATCTCGCCAATTCATTCTTCAACACCTCGAGGCCGACGGACCGCATGCGAGGCATGGTGAATTCTCGGGGCGACCTTTGCAAGCTCAT
>CAZHPJ010000453.1:0-2655 GCA_964534585.1 uncultured Sandaracinaceae bacterium
GAGCGTGCGGTGGAGCGTGCGTACCGGCTCGCGAAAGCGACGGGGGCGGCACAAGTGCTGCCGGCGCATCTTCTCCTCGCGATCGCGCGGGACACTCGGAGCGCCGGGCACCGAAGCTTGGAAGCGATCGGTGCTGGTTCGCGACGTGTGCAAGAAGCCGTGCAGGCAGCTCTCGAGCCGGAAGATACGCACACCGAGCCGACTTCGACGCACATTCGGCCGACTGCATCCTTCCCGGCGCAACCGGCGGCGAAGCCCTCGCGCCCATCCGCGCGCAGAAGAGCCGAGCCCGCGCCATTGATCGAGCTGCGCATCGAGACGCCGGAGGAGGATATCCTGGTCGAAGCGCCGATCGAGGCTCCTATCGAAACGTCGGAAGACGAGCTGATCCTTCCGTCGTCGTCGCCCTTCGGCCTGGATGCGCGCAAGTACCCGACCCTCGTGAAGCTAGGCCGCAACCTGACGGAGATGGCTTCGTTGGGGCGTATCGATGAGGTCATCGGCCGTGACGAGGAAATCGAACGGCTCCTCGACGTGTTGGCTCGCAGACGCTCAAACAATCCGATGCTCGTTGGCCCGCCCGGCGTGGGCAAGACCGCCATCGTCGAAGGTCTGGCGTGCAGGCTCGCGCAAGGCGGCGAAGGCGTGTGCGGTCTCGAAGGCACCATCCTGGTCGAGCTTTCCGCTGGCGGGCTGGTTTCTGGCACTGGGGTGCGCGGCGCGCTCTCGGAGCGGATGCGCCGGCTCCAGTTCGAGGTGAAGCGGGCAGGCGGCAAGATCGTACTTTTCATCGACGAAGTGCACACCCTCTTCACCGGAGGTGATGCGCCAGACGATCTCGCGCACGAGCTCAAGGCCTCGCTTGCCCGAGGTGAGCTTCCCTGCATCGGCGCGACCACAGACGTCGAATACCGCAAGCACGTCGAACGAGACGCTGCGCTGGCGCGCCGATTCTCGCCGATTCACATCGCGGAGCCAACCCCCGAAGACGCCATCGAGATTCTTCGCGGCATCGCTCCGCGTTACGAGGTTCATCACGGCATCGCCTACGAACCGTCGGCCGTCGAGTCCGCGGTCGAGCTTTCCGTGCGCTACATGTCTGAGCAGACGCTTCCCGACAAAGCGATCGGTCTGCTCGACCTGGCTGGTGCGCGCACTGGTCGGCGCGGTGGGGCCGTCGTCGATCGCGAAGCCATAGCGCAGGTCGTTGCGGAGAAGGTGCGCGTCCCTGTCGAGCGGCTCCTGGTGACCGACTCGCAAAAGCTCCTAGAGCTCGAACAGCACCTCGCCGAGCACGTAGTCGGTCATGTCGACGTCATGACCCGGATCTCCGATGCGCTCCGCAAGGGCGCCGCAGGGTTTCACGGGCACCGTCCGCTCGCGACGTTTCTCTTCCTCGGCCCGACCGGCGTGGGCAAGACCGAAACCGCCTGCGCATTGAACGAGCTCTTCTTCATGGGATGTCCGATGACTCGCATCGACATGAGCGAGCTCAGCGAATCCCACGCCGTGGCCAAGCTGGTCGGCGCTCCTCCCGGCTATATCGGTCATGACGCCGGCGGCCAGCTCACCGAAGCGATTCGGCATCGGCCCTACCAGCTCGTTTTGCTCGACGAGATCGAAAAGGCGCACATGGACGTGCTGCAGTCGCTCCTGCCATTCCTCGAAGATGGCCGGCTGACCGATGGGAAGGGTAGGACCATCGACTGCACGCACACGATCGTCGTCATGACCTCGAACCTGGGCGCACAACAGTCCAGCCGCAGCCAGAGCTCGATCGGCTTCCAGGGCGGCTCGGCGGGATCGGACGACGCATTCTCTGTTGCCGTGGCTGCCGCGCGACGCGCGCTTCCGCTCGAGCTGTGGAACCGTATCGATGAGCCGTTGTTCTTCGGTCCGCTCAGTCGCGACGAGGTTCGCGAAATCGCACGTCGTATGGTGGCGGGCGTCGCCCAGCAGCTCCGCGAGCAACAGGGGGTCGAGCTCAGCGTCGATGCCACTGCGATCGATTCGTTGGTCGCGCTTGGCGGATACGACGCCGAGCTGGGCGCGCGTCCGATGCGTCGCGCGATAGGGCGGTTGGTCGAGGCACCGTTAGCGACCGCGATCCTCGGCGGGGAGCTCCAGCAGGGCGATCGAATCCTCGCTGTAGGCGATGCAGAAGGCGTTCGCTTCGAGCCCCTCGAAGGCTCGGTCGAAGCTGCGGAGTGACGTCGGCCGCCAGGCCGCTCATCCTTCGCTTTGGTAGAGGCCGTGCGAGCGGATGTGCTCGATGACGGAGGCCGGAACGAGCCCGGCGACCTTGCCCACATTGGGGAGCCCGGAGCGGATGTCGCTCGAGTTGATGTTTGGAATCGAGATCGAGTAACCCTGCGGGTCCGGATAACCTTCGCGACCGACCACGAGCGGCGGCGCGATCTTCACGACCTCGTCCCATCGGTGCCAACGATCGGTCGTAAGCAAGACATCGGCGCCGACGAGAAGTCGAAAGACCGCTTCGGGGTGCTCGGTCTCCAGCGCTTCGAGGGTATCGAGGGTCCTGCTCACGCCCCCGAGGCGTCGCTCGATGTCGGAAATCGCGACGTCTTGGAACAGAGCGAAGGCGAGCTCGCACATGGACATGCGCTGATCGAAAGACGCACCGTGCTCTTTGCC
>CAZHPJ010000454.1:0-2654 GCA_964534585.1 uncultured Sandaracinaceae bacterium
CGATGAGATGACCCTCATGGCCATCATGACTGGCATCGCCACGCCACGCGCTATGCTTGCAGACACCGCACAGGTCGGACATGTGATCCGCCGCGGTGACTACATCGGTCGTCCCGAGGTGGTGCAGACCGGAGGTTCAGAGGGTATGCCGGTCACACTGAACTGGCGTGTGGATCGAATTCGCCCAGGTTCGGTCGTATTGACCCGTGAAGACCCGACCTCGCCGGACAAACCGCCGTTGACCCGCGTGATGCCTCTTCATGAAGGCGGCGAGACGCCGCAGTTCACGGCACCCTGATAGTCGACAGACGATCGGTCGTTTTCTTGCGTCCGCCATCGCTAGCGTTCGATGATTAACGTTGCTGGCAGAGGAGTCAGGAATGCGTATTCATTGGGGTCTCGCAATCGCCGTAGGGGCAACGTTCGCATGGGTCGATATGGCCCAGGCAGCGGGTCCGAAAATCGATGGTGTTCGTATCAACGGCGAGCGTGACGGAGCACAAGTCTCGATCGAAGGTGCGTTTGATGATCCGCGGTATGCGGTCCACGCAAAAGAGAATGGACGGCTCATCGTCATCGATGTGGACGACGCGACACTGCCGCCGGGCGGGATAGAGACGCGCGGCACCAGCTCACTCGTTGCACGCGCGGTCGCGCGGAACACTGCCCGGGGCACGCGTATCGAGGTCACGCTCACGGGGAAGGCGACGTATCGCGCGCGCGCAACCGAGAACGGTATCGTGGTGAGGCTCCGGCGTGGTGAGGGCTCTGCTGAAACAAAGACCAAGAGATCGTCAGCCCCGAGCGCTGTAAGAATCGAAGACGTCCATCTGGAGCAAAGGGACGGTCGTGACCGCGTGGTAATCACGCTCGCCGGCGCTGCCGAGTTCCGCGTTTCGACACGCGCCGGTGCTCCGCCACGTCTCGAGGTGCTGAGCGCCCGAATCGGTTCTAACGTCAAGCGGCGCGTGAAGGCACCTCATGGCTCGGTGATCGGGTCGGTCGAGCTCGAGCAAAGAGGCGACCGCGCGGTCGTCGAGGTTCACGGCTCCGAAGGCGCCGCGGGTACTGCGATTCGTTCCGGGAACCGCATCGTATGGGTGTTCTCGCCGACCTCCACGGACACCCGTCCGCACACGCGGACTATCGCCAGGGAGAGGGACTACGCTGCCGAAGTCGATGGCCCAGAGGTCGCGGGCTTCCTCAGCAAGCTCCCAATGCAGGCAGGCGGAAAATCCGCACGGCGCTACTCCGGGCGGCGCATCGACCTCGACTTCAAGGACGCCGACATCCACAACATTCTGCGCCTGCTCTCCGAGGTGGGTGGGGTGAACGTGGTAACCGCGGAGAACGTGGGCGGCACGGTCACGATTCGCATGCGTGATGTTCCCTGGGATCAGGCCCTCGACGTCGTCCTTCAGGCGAAGTCGCTCGGCATGGTGCGCCAGGGCAATTTGCTCCGCGTCGCGCCGTTGGCTCAGCTCGAGCAGGAGCGCGAGGCGGAGATCGCTCGTCAGAAGCAACAGCAGCAACTCGCCCCGCTCGAGACGCGTCTCGTCCCGGTGAGCTACGCGACCGCACAAGAGCTCCAGCCTCGCGTTCGCGAGCTTCTCACTGACCGAGGCACCGTTTCGGTCGACACCCGTACCAATATGTTGATCGTTCGCGATATCGTCGGGCAGCTCGACCACGTCGAGGACTTGGTGCGGAGCCTGGATACACAGACGCCGCAGGTGTTGATCGAATCGCGTATCGTCGAAGCGAGCAGCACGTACTCGCGCGACATAGGTATTCAGTGGGGTGGAGCTGCCGTCATGAGCAGCGCGACGGGTAACCCCACGGGTCTTCGCTTTCCGTCGGATATCGGCATTGCGGGTGGCGTTCCGGTGAACAGGGCGCCCACGGACGGTCTCTCACCGTTCGGAACCAGGGTGACCCAGCCGAACTTCGCGGTGAACCTGCCCGCCGTCACCGGTAACGGCTCGGGTGGCGCACTTGGTTTGACGATGGGCAGCCTGAGCGGCGCCGTGAACCTCAGCGTCCGTTTGAGCGCAGCAGAAGCCGCCGGCTCTGTGCGGATTATCAGCTCTCCACGAATTCTGACCTTGGACAACCAAGAGGCATCGATCTCGCAGGGCACGTTGATTCCCTTCTCTCAGGTCAGCGCACAGGGCGTGAACACGGCCTTCCAGGAAGCGAAGCTCGAGCTGAACGTCACGCCGCACGTGACCAACGACGGAGCGGTTGCGATGAACGTGAAGATCACGCGCAACGAGCCGGACTTCGGTCGTGTGGGCGCAAACGGTGACCCAACCATCCTCGAACGTGAGGCCGTTACCCAGCTTCTGGTCGACGACGGTGATACTGCGGTCATCGGTGGCATCTACACACGGAATACGGGTCGTAACGTCGACCAGGTGCCGTTCCTGGGTGACATTCCGGTTCTCGGCGTGTTCTTCAAGCGCCGACGTTTTCGCGAGGACCGCAACGAGCTTCTCATCTTCCTCACACCGAGGATCGTGAATCGGGCGCTAGCGCTTCCGGAGTAGGCCTGCGCCCCCCGTAAAGAGGCCGCTGCGCGTCCTCCACGGGGCTACGCCGCCCGGTTCGTGACTGGGGGCGAGGGGGCTCGTATGCTTGGTGCGTGCGTGTCT
>CAZHPJ010000455.1:0-2651 GCA_964534585.1 uncultured Sandaracinaceae bacterium
TGCCCGTTTCGGACCATCGTGAACACTTCGATCGGTGATCGTGAACACCGCCGATCGGTCATTGTGAACAGTTAGATCGGTCATCGTGAACGGCTCGATCGGAGTCGTGAACACCTCGATCGGCCATCGTGAACACCTCGATCGGTGATCGTGAACGGTGGTATATCCCCTCAGAGTCGGACTGGGGGGAGACGAAGCGACGCTGGACAGACCGGCCGCCAAGGCCTCCTGAACAGGAGGTGAGATGGCGGGCCAGAGGCTGTCGATGCGTAAGGCGCGAGAGATTCTGCGACAGAAGTGGGAGCTGGGACGAAGTCACCGTGAGGTGGCGGAGAGCCAGGGGGTGAGCGTCGGTGCGATCACGGGGATCCTCCACCGGGCGTATTCGCGCGGGCTTTCGAGCTGGGAGTTCGTAGCGAAGCTGGGCGAAGACGAACTGGAAGCCCAGCTCTACGACGCGAAGCGGCCCCTGGATCGTGCAGTGCCGGATTGCTTGTGGGTCCACACGCAGCGACAGCGCCGCGGAGTGACACTCGAGCTGCTGCACCTTGAGTATCTCGAACAGCATCCCACCGGCTATCGCTACACCCAGTTTTGCGAGTACTACCGGCGCTGGGCGAAGAAGCGCAAGCTCTCGATGCGCCAGGTGCACCGCGCTGGCGAGAAAACCTTCGTTGATTACGCGGGGCACAAACCCACCGTGGTGGATCGCAGCACGGGTGAGGCTCGTGAGGTGGAGGTCTTCGTCGCCGCGCTGGGCGCTTCGAGCCTCACCTACGCGGAAGCCACCGAGACACAGCGTACGGCCGACTTCATCGCGAGCCACACCCGCACGGTCGAGTACTTCGGTGGGGTGTCCCAGGTCTTCGTGCCCGATCAGCTGCGCAGCGCGGTCAGCGAACCCGGCCGTTACGAGCCGGGACTGCAACGCACCTATGAAGAGTGGTCGCGGCATTACGGAACCACGATCGTTCCCGCCCGGCCGCGGAAGCCACAGGACAAGAGCAAGGTGGAGGTTGCGGTCCAGATCGTGGAGCGCTGGATCCTCGCCCCATTGCGCGACGAGATTTTCTTCTCACTCCACGCACTGAACCAACGCATCTGGGAACTCCTCGCGGTCGTCAACGGTCGCGAGATGCGCGACTACAAGCAAAGCCGCCGAGAACGCTTCGAGCTGATCGATCAGCCGGCGTTGCAATCACTGCCCGCGAAGCGCTTTGAGTGCGCGGAATGGAAGCAGGCGAAAGTCAACATCGATTACCATGTCCAACTCGATCGGCACTTCTACTCCGTCCCCCACCCGTTGGTCCGCGAGTCGGTGGAGCTGCGTTATACGGCCACCACGGTCGAGGTTTTCTATAAAAACCAACGGGTCGCGGCGCACCGGCGCGTACATCAGGCGGGCAGCTTCTCGACGATCGCCGAGCACATGCCGAAGGCTCACCGCGCCCATATGGAGTGGTCGCCAACCCGACTCGTCCATTGGGGACGTTCCATCGGTCCGAAAACCGAGCAACTCGTCCAGTCCATCCTCGATGACCGTCCCCACCCCGAGCAGGGCTACCGCTCATGCCTTGGCATCCTGCGGCTTGCAAAACAGTATGGACACGAGCGGCTCGAAGCCGCTTGTGAGCGCGCGGTTTGCGTGCGCGCTCGCTCCTATCGGCACGTGCAATCGATCCTGAAGAACGGGCTCGATCGCGAGCCCCTCCCGGAAGCCGAAGACCCGCAACCTCGCCTCCCCATCGCGCACAAGAACGTACGCGGTGGCGGCTACTACAACTGAACCATCCAACCCAAAAGGAGAACCCTCCCAATGCTGTCTCAACCCACTGCCGACAAACTCGCTGAGCTTCGACTCCACGCGCTATCGCGTGCCTGGCAAGACCAGACGGAAGATCCGTCCATACACGACCTCGCCTTTGACGAACGCATGGCGCTGTTGGTCGAAGCCGAATGGCTCGATCGTCAGAACAAACGCCTCACGCGCGCGCTCAAAGAAGCGAAGCTCCGCATCAGCAGTGCTTGCATCGAAGACGTCGAGTTCGCCGCTGAGCGCAAGCTCGACCGCAAGAAGATCCGCGAGCTCAGCAGCTGCCAGTGGATCGAAAATCACCAGAACGTGGTGATCACCGGAAAGACTGGGGTCGGAAAGTCGTATCTCGCGTGCGCGCTCGCACAACAGGCTTGCCGGAAGGGATACCGCGCCATCTACCGACGCACTCCGAGGCTCTTCGACGAGCTGCGGATCGCGCATGCGGACGGTACTTATCTGCGGCTATTGGCACGCTTCGCTCGCATGGATGTGCTCGTCATCGACGACTGGGGGCTCGCGCCCCCCAAGGACATGGAGCGGCGCGATCTGCTCGAAATCATGGAGGACCGATACGACCTGCGGTCCACGATCTGGACGAGTCAACTTCCAATTGATACCTGGCACGACCACATGGGCGACCCGACGGTGGCCGACGCCATCTGCGATCGGCTCCTCCACAACGCTCATCGAATCGTGCTAAAAGGTTCATCGAGAAGAAAAACCCAGGCCACGGGAGACTGAAAACAATTCCAGCGTCGCTTCGCTCCGTTCACGATGGCCGATCTGGCCGTTCACGATCACCGATCTAGGTGTTCACGATCGCCGAAATGCGCAC
>CAZHPJ010000456.1:0-2645 GCA_964534585.1 uncultured Sandaracinaceae bacterium
AGGACAGGCCGCGGGCGAAACCGACCGGTGACTTCGCCACGGCCCCTGCACCTCGAGCTACGCTCCTCATAGGGCAACGGCGCCGAGTGGGATCAACGGCTTCAAGTCTTCGTCGTCGAAACGCAACTGAAGACCAAAGAAATAGTCGCGGCCGCCATTGATCGCATCGTCGATGCCAGCCAGGAGCCACAGACGGCGTATGATCTCGAATCCGGCGCGGACGCGCATTCGCGGCCAGACGCGCCGGCCGAATTCGAAGATGTCGGTATTGATCTCGAGGCGGTCCTTGATGACCTTGATGTCCATGCCAAGGCCACCGGACGACTCGATGATGCCGAAGCGGAAGGTTGCAAAGGAAATCGATTTGCCAAACTGCGCCGAGAACTTGAGCCGGTTGGAGCGCCTGATCTCGGTTCGCTTGTACTCGTTCGGGTAGAAGAGCGGTGGCGGGCTCTGGCGAATGATGCTCTCCGACACGCTGATCGAGCCGCGTGGATCGTCGACGACCTGGACCAAGAAGTAGCGCCCTTCGCGTGGTTGCAGATAGATCGAGAAGTACGTCTTGAAGGCGTTCGACAACGCGTAGTATTCGCTCCTGAGCTCGACGATTGTGCGGAGCCGGTTCAGACCGCCCACGAAATTGTTCAAGCCCTCGGCAACGCCCTCGACCTCGTCGATGAGCGCTTCGTCTTGAGTGAGGCGCCCAATGGTGCCCTCTCCTCGCGCCGTGCGCCCAGTCACCTCTTTGACGTCGGCGAGAACGTCGTTGAGTTGTTCGGCAGCGCGATGGATGGACGCGATGGTGTCGTCGACCTCTGCAACCCCGCGATCAATGTCGCCTTTGCGCTGATGTATGATGTCACTGAGGTCGTTTGTGGCGAGCTCGACGTTCTCCATGATGCGAACGATCCGCGGACCAGCCTCGTCGGTGACCACTTTGATGTTCTCGAGCGCGTCGCTGAGGTTGCGCAACGCGCTCTGCATCCGGTCGCCCGCCTCCTCGGTGCCGAACGCCCGCTCCATCTGCGCCGTAATCTTTTTGACGCTCTGAGCGATGTCGTTGACCGTCACGATGATGTCGTCGGTCTGAACGCCTGCGTCGGCGCCGAGGATCTGCCCTCCGTCGGGAATCTCAGGAAGGCCTGGGGTGCCGGGACGAAGCACCAGGGCCCGCTCTCCGAGGAGGGAGAGGCTTCGCATACTGACACGGGCATCTTCGTACAGCGTCAGGCCCCCTGCGATGCGGAGGTCGACCCGGGCACGGCTGCCCTCCAGGCGGATCGAGGAAATGTAGCCGACCGGAATCCCTGCCACCAGAACCCGAGACTTGGTGACCAGCCCCTGAACATCATCAAAGTACGCGTAGACCCCGTACCCGGCATCGGAGGACGAGCGCTCGTCGACGTAGCGATAGACGGCAAAGGTGACGATCAGCCCGAGCACCACCATCAAACCCACTCGAGCCGCGTTCCAAGTCTCTCGCATAGAGCCCGGCGAATCCTAGTCGAAGCGGACCAAAACAGCCATCGCCGCGTGTGCGAAAAACCAGGCTCTCCACTCCTTGCAGCGATGCAGAACAACCGCTATGGCTTCGCAACTTGTCTGAGAGAATCGACGCGCTGACGGCGGCTGCACTGGGTGTATTGCAAGGGCTGACCGAATTTCTTCCCGTATCGAGCAGCGGGCACGTCGCCATTGGCGCACAGCTCTTCGACATCCGCGGGAACTCCCTGGCGCTCGTGATTCTCCTTCATTTGGGCACATTGCTCGCCACGATGATTCTCTTCCGGCGGGACATCGCTGTGCTCACCGTCGAAGCAATCGCCGCGCTGCGCGATCCAAGTCGCTTTCGCTCGACCCCGGAGGGACGAACCGTGGCCGGAATCGTGCTCGCGACCGTCATCACGGGTACGATTGGATTGCTCCTCAGCCATGTGGCCGAGTCGTTCGCCGAGGACCTCCGCCTGGTCGGCTATGGCTTCCTCGTATCTGCTGTCTTTCTCATCGCGAGCGGCGTCGCCCGTGGAACGAGCGCTGAGGTGTCGTGGTGGCAGGCGGCCGGCATCGGCATCGCGCAGGGAGTGGCGGTCCTTCCGGGTGTCAGCCGGAGCGGGGTCACGATCGCGGTCGCCATGCTCCTCGGCGTCCAGGTCAGCGTGGCATTTCGGTTCTCGTTTCTGATCTCACTTCCAGCTATCATCGGGGCAGCGATGTACGAGGCGAGTGGTGCCGAAGGGCTTGGCTCGCTGGGTCTAGATGCCTGGGCCGGAGGACTGACGGCCCTGGTGACGGGATACGCTGCGCTTGTTATTCTCCGCCAGATTGTTCTCGTCGGCCGTATGTGGACGTTCGCGATCTACCTCCTGCCCCTGGGAGTCTTCCTCGTTACACGGTGAGACAGCGATCGGCTCATGACGCACACCAACAAAGCATATGCAGTGATCATGGCTGGAGGGTCGGGCACCCGGTTCTGGCCGCTGTCACGGAGCACACGGCCTAAGCAGCTCCTCGCCCTCGGCCCCGATGATCGGTCCCTGCTTCGCGCGACCGCCGAGCGCGTGTGGGACATGCTCCCCGCGGAGCGCACCTTCGTGGTCACCTCCGAACAACTGCGCAAGCAAGTCGAGAATGAGCTTCCCGAGCTT
>CAZHPJ010000457.1:0-2617 GCA_964534585.1 uncultured Sandaracinaceae bacterium
CGATGTTGTACTCGCGCTCGAGGCGCTCCTGGATGATCTCCATGTGCAAGAGCCCAAGGAACCCGCATCGGAACCCGAACCCCAGCGCGTCCGAAGTCTCAGGTTCGAACATGAACGCCGCGTCGTTCAGGTGCAGTTTATCGAGGGCGTCCCGAAGCTCGGTGTATTGGTCGCTGTCTGTCGGGAAGATCCCGCAGAACACCATCGGCTTGACCTCCTTGAACCCGGCAAGTGCTTCCTGCGCTGGGTTCTTCGCCAAGGTGATCGTGTCGCCGACCTTCGCGTCCTGTAGCGACTTGATGCTCGCCGCGAGGTAGCCGACCTCTCCGGGCTCCAGATGGTCCAGCTCCTGCTGAAACGGCGCGTACACCCCGAGCTCGGTGACCTCGTATTCCGCTCCCGTCGCCATGAGGCGGATCTTGTCGCCCTTGCGAACGGAGCCGTCTCTCATGCGGATCATACAGACTGCGCCGCGGTAGCTGTCGTACCAACTATCGAAGATCAGGGCTCGCAGGAAGCCGTTGTCCTCGGTGACGGGGGGCGGGATGCGGTGCACCACGGCTTCGAGGATCTCGGGCACGCCTTCGCCCGTCTTGGCGCTGCAAGCGAGCACCTCCGAGCAATCGAGCCCGATGAGGTCCTCGACCTCCTTGCGCACGCGATCCACATCCGAGCTCGGGAGGTCGACCTTGTTGAACACCGGAATGATCTCCAGGTCGTTTTCGACGGCGAGATACACGTTGGCTAGGGTCTGTGCCTCGACTCCCTGTGTGGCGTCCACAACCAGGAGGGCGCCGTCGCATGCTGCGAGCGATCGAGAGACCTCGTAGCTGAAGTCCACGTGTCCGGGGGTGTCGATGAGGTTTAATTGATACGTCTCCCCGTCAGGGGCCTCGTAAGGAAGCCGGACGCCTTGCGCCTTGATTGTGATGCCGCGCTCCTGCTCGAGGTCCATCCGGTCCAGCAGTTGGGCCTTCTGCTCGCGCGCGGAAACTGCCCCGGTCACCTCGAGGAATCGATCGGCAAGCGTGCTCTTGCCGTGATCGATGTGCGCGATGATACAGAAGTTCCGAATGTGCTGGAGATCTTGCGCCAAAGTGCGACCTGTCTAGCCTCGCACCGGGCCTGCAGCAACGCGCGGCCGTTAACCCTTTTTCGCGGGTGCGGCGTCTAACGTCATCTGGCCCGGAAGCTTGTCTTGATGGCGGTCCAACACGAGATCGATGCCTTCGCGGATGTACACCGCCACGGGCACTTTCGTGCGCTCGTGCAAGAGCTTCAGCCGCTCGTTTTGCTCGGGTGTGACGTAGACCGTCGTCGAGATCTTTTTGCGCGCCATTCGGACCTCAGTAGTGGCATGAAACTACATGGCACCATATATATTGTCAATCTGGTTGGCCTTGGACTTGCGCCGGTGGGTCGATCGACCCTATTATTAAAGGGATCCGGTTTCCGGGGGACCTCAAAAAGTGACCGCAAACATGAGCAATTTCGCGCATGCGGTGGTTGGGCTTGCCGTCCTGGCGTGCCTGCCATCGCTGGGCTGCGCCAAGAGCCCGTCGAGCACTTTGCCACAGGGCTCAAAGGCGGAGATGGCCGAGTGCAAAGGAAATAGGGTCACCGCAACCGACGTTAACGAAGACGGACGTGCCGACATTGAACACGTCGGGCGCAACGGCCGTCGTTTCTGCACGAAAGCGGACATGAACTTTGATGGCAAAGTCGATGTGGAGCGCTTCTACGACGCGGACGGCGTGCACGTAGCCCAGGAGCGGTACGACTTCGATTTCGATGGGCGTCTCGACCAGCTGTCCTTCTATGAAAACGGCGAGCTCGTCCGCAAAGAGCTCGACACCAACTTTGACAACACGATTGATACTTGGCTGTGGTGCGGCAACGGTTGGGTCATTCGGGCCGAGCGGGACCGCGAGCGCAACGGGAAGGTAGACGTTTGGGAAGTCTACGTGCAGGGCCTCATCACCGAGGCGAAGTACGACGACGACAACGACGGGCGCGTCGAGAAGTGGGATTCGTTTCGGGGCGGCAAGCTCGTCCTGACGCAATATGACGACAATGGGGACGGTGCACCGGATCGCAGCCACGATATGCCGCTGCAGAGCATGGGCGCCGCCGACGACGCGCTTCGATGTGAGAGGGGCCAACTATGAAATATGCGATGCTTTGTCTCTTGAGCCTTGCCGTGGTGGGTTGCGGTGTGAAGGATCCCAAGCCGGTTACGAGCCCTGGTGCTGAGGCAGACGCCACCAGTGGCGGTGAGGTCGCCGATGCTGGGCGCTGCAAGCCCGACGGCCCGGGCTACGAAGTCAGCGAATACGACACCTCCGGCGATAACACCCCGGACGTGCGGAAACTCTTCAGAACCATGGGCGAGGGGAGTCTCGCGCGCCTGGTCTTGGTGTGCCGTGAGGCCGACCTGAATGGGGATGGCCGCAAGGACATCGTGCGGCTCTACACCGAAGAGGGCAGGCCCATGCGCGAGGAGGCCGACCGTGATTTCGATGGCCGAATCGATGAGGTCACCCACTTCAGCGATGGCCGGGTCAGGCTTCAGGAGCTCGACACCAGCGGCAACGGGGTGATCGACACCAAGATTTTC
>CAZHPJ010000458.1:0-2577 GCA_964534585.1 uncultured Sandaracinaceae bacterium
GTATGTGAATCTCGAGAACACGAACGGTGCTGCAGACTGGAACGGTTTCGTCGGCACGTATCCGTATCTCATCACCGCAGGAAACCAATGAGATCGCCGACCGTGTTCGCGATGCAGCGCAGCGTCCGTTTTTCGATCGCAGCAGCGGTGGCCGTCGCGGCGTTGGTCATCGCTTTCGTACCATCGGCAGCGAACGCCAGCGAACCAGGAACATCCGATTCGATCGATCCAACGCTCGAGCAGTGTCTTGTCGATCTGCACAATGCTGAGCGAACATCCCGCGGATTGAACGCACTGGTCGTAGATCCGGGCCTCACAGATTTCGCACGTGAATGGTCATTGGAAATGGAGGGATCGGGCTGGTTCCGTCATTCTGACCTGTCCGTGCCGGGGACATGGTTCGGTGTGGCAGAGAACATTGGATGGACCCAGGGTTACGCATACGGATGCACCACGATCAACGACATGTTCGTGAACTCGCCGGGGCATCTCGCCAACATTCTGGGAGCATCCTACGACCGGGTCGGGATCGGGATCACGTACGATCCTGCACAAGGCGGCACCGTTTGGGTCACCGTTGTCTTCGGGGATTCCGACGGATTGACCGGTCCTGCTCCTGGATCGGCGGACCCTCCGCCGGCACCTGATTTCCCGCCGACACCGTGCATCTCCGGGCATTGCGACGGGTTCACAGCCGTCGATTCGTCAAGTCGCTGGTCGGTATTCGATGTCATTGGCGATCAGGACCCTCAGACGTTCTACTTCGGCGACCCTGGCGATGTACCGTTCATGGGCGACTGGGACGGTGACGGCGTTGCAACTCCCGGTCTCTACAGACAGAGCGACGGGTATGTCTACCTGCGTAGCTCAAACACTCAGGGGACTGCCAACTACGAGTTCTTCTTCGGCGATCCAGGCGACTATCCGCTCGTGGGGGACTGGAACGGCGATGGCAAGGACACCGTGTCTATCTATCGGCAGTCCGAGGGCAGGATCTACGTCAACAACACTCTTGGTACGAACGGCGGAGGTCTCGGCACCGCGGATTACAGCTTTGGATTCGGGAACCCGGGAGACCGGCCATTCAGTGGAGACTTCGATGGCGACGGCATCGATTCCGTCGGTTTGTATCGCCAGTCCACAGGTTTCGTCTATTTTCGAAACTCTCTCACGACAGGGACCGCGGAGTCGTCGTTCTTCTACGGGGACCCGGGGGATCAGATCATCTCTGGTGACTGGGATGGTGACGGTGATGACTCGGTTGCCGTGTATAGGCCATCGAACGATAGTTTCTACGTCAATCTCGAAAACTCGAACGGAGGCGCCGACTGGGATGCGTACGTCGGCGCATACACATATGTTGTTTCTGGAGGATGAACATGACGACCGTCGCTGATCGCCGCTTCATAAAAATGCTGGTGTTGCTGTTCGTGGTTTCGAGCATCAGCGTCATCATCGCCTCTCCCGCAATGGCAACCGAGGATCCACCAGAATTCATATTCCCCGTTGTCGGCGCCGACGGTGTCGACTTCACCTACTCGGACACGTTCGGCGACTGCCGAGGCGGACCGACCTGCCCGCGAACTCATGAAGGCATCGACATCATGACGTATGGCGTCAAGGGTGTGCCGGTCGTGGCGCCGGCGGACGGCACGGTGAGGTACGTCAATTGGTCATCAGATCCGAACGATCTCAACCCTGATCGATGCTGCACCCTCGCGATCACGCACGCGAACGGATGGGAGACCCGTTACATCCACCTGAACAACGACACACCGGGAACGGACGACGGACTGGGATGGGGAATCGCCGACGGCATCATCCCCGGCGCCGAAGTGGTGGCTGGGCAGCTCATTGGTTGGGTAGGCGACTCCGGCAATGCGGAGTCCACCGGCCCGCACGTCCAATGGGAAGTCCACAAGGATGGGGTGCCGCTGAATCCGATGCCCTTCCTGGACGCTGCCCTGCGCATCTCTGAGCCCGGGCAGCAGATCGTTTTCGATCCTCCATGCCCCGAAGGTGCGGTATGTGACAGCGTCGTGGAAGTAGGCAGCAACGGCCAGTGGGGGTTGTGGGACACGATCGATACCGCCCCCATCGTGGATTCGTTCTACTTTGGCGATCCCGGTGATATCCCGTTCATGGGAGACTGGGACGGTGACGGAACCGCCACCCCCGGGTTGTACCGCCAGTCCGACGGCTACGTGTACGTCCGCGACACCAACACGCAGGGGACTGCGGACACAGAGTTCTTTTTCGGTGACCCTGGTGACGTACCACTCGTGGGTGACTTCGACGGAGACGGCCGCGACTCGGTTTCTATCTGGCGGACATCTGAGGCCCGCGTCTACATCATCAACGAGCTCGGGACCAGCGGCGCAGGGCTTGGCGAAGCCGAGTACTCGTTCGACTTTGGAAATCCGGGCGATTCTCCCTTTGTCGGAGATTTCGATGGTGACGGCATCGATACGGTCGGGTTGTATCGCGTATCGTCCGGTTTCGCCTATTTCAGGAATTCTCTCACGACCGGTGGCGCCGATATATCTTTCTTCTATGGCGATGCGGGGGACCAGATCC
>CAZHPJ010000459.1:0-2566 GCA_964534585.1 uncultured Sandaracinaceae bacterium
ACCGAGCTATCTGGTCTACCTCGACGACGAGACCACAGCGACACAGAGCTTGTCCCCGCCAGGCGGCCCCCCGGCGTTTCGCGGGACTCAAGTCGACGACCTCAGCGGTACATGGGCAGGCGTTGAAACAGGCCTGACTCGTGTGGGAGCGGCGTACTTACGCCACTGGGGTTGGATTGAGGCTGATGTCATCGTGCACTTCCCGCTCCGAACGCCCGAGCTCGGCATCGACCTCAAGACCACGGCCAATGTACGCATAGGCGGAATCTTCAGAATCACGGATCGCCTCAAGCTCGGTAGCGGTTTCTTCACCGACTTCAGCCCCGAAGCCGATCCGAGCCAGTTCGCGGACAGCCAGCTCAACTTCTACGGGTTCACGCTGGGCGTCGACTTCGCAAACCGCCCCGCGCCGCCCAAGAGAGGCGAGGACGGCTTCTACCTCGCCTTCGCTGCCACGTTACGATACGCGCACGGCAAGGGCACCCTGGCCGGACTCAGGTTCCCGTCGACCTTCCCAACCCCCCCCGAGCAGCCAGGCGAGCTCAACATCGTCGGAATCAAGATCAACGAGTTCGGCATCAACCTAGCCGTCAAAGTCGGCTTCTAGAAAAAGGGGTCTGACCCCCGGCTTGCGGAGTGCGCGGAAGATGTCGTCGTAGCGAGACAGGACGTAGAGATCCATCCGTTCGTTGTGGTGAAGCGGATGCTCGTCCCGAAGGCGCGCGTAGAACGGATATGGGTCGGCGATCACCTCGGGGTTGAACGGATCGTAGATAGGATCGTATTCGATCGTCGTGCTCATGGTTTGATTCGCTGCAGACCAAAGAAAGTGCCGTAGTAGATCGTGCGATCTTGGACGACTTGCACCGCCGCAAAGGCCGAGTTGTGTCGTCCAAGCTCGCCGATCGGTAGAAACCACTCGGAGTCTCCAGTCTCCCAGTCGACTGCCTCGAGCGTCCATGTGTTCTCGGTGCCGCCCAGGTCCCGTGCGCCGATCGAGTAGATGAGACCGGACGCAGCGCTCATGGTTGGAATCGCGTTTGGGAAGCTGATGTCGTTCGTCCAGACGGAGGTCAGCTGACGGGTGTTCGGATCCCATTCGAATTTCTCTGAACCGAAGGGCTGGATGCCCTTCATGCCACTCGTGAAAATGTTCACGGCCATGATGTCGTCGTACATCGTCAGCTCATTGTTGACGACGAATGCGCCGTAGCCGCGGACGAGTACCGACTGATCGGAGAACGAGCGCTCGAGGTCTTGCTTTCCAAACGTCACCGGCACTTGTGCTGCGATGCGACGGCTATCGGTCCCGGGGAGCTGTTCCCAGTCTTCGGGAATCTCGTCCCGCCAAAAGAGCACGATGTTCATGATCTTCTCGCCATCGGTGATAACGACGAAGCGGTCGTCATCGACACGGGTACCCATGAGCGATGGCGTTGAGCCAGATCCCGCAAGCGACTGAACGGGCAGTGGGTTGTCGTTTCCGGTTCCGTACGGAGCACTCCAAGCGCCAGCGGCCTCATCCAGGGTGAGCTGGCTCCCGGTCCATTGCACACGACGCATACGCTTGTGGCTCACGACGTAAATGCCGCCGTTTTCATCGGCGGAAATATTGTTGAACACCCACTCGAGCTCTCCCTGCTCATCGGTGATCTGCAAGTACTCGGCCTGCCCCCCGTCCAGGCTGCGCGGCACGACACCAATGAGACCGTAGTTCGTCGCGAAGGCGAGTCGGCCATCATAGAGCATCGTGAGGCCGATGATCTTGTCCCACGCGCGCTGTAGTCGATCAGGCGGAAGCGTGAGCTCTCGTTTGACCTCGATCTTCGAGCCTCGGTCGCCCTCGACCGCGTCGCCATAGGCCACGATCTTCTGGAGGAGCGGTTGATAGAAAATCCCATCGGACCCGAGCACCGGGTAGATACCGCTCGCGCCACGGCCGGCTTCGCCCTCTCTGAGCTCCGGGTTGGGCGGCGCGTTGGCAGCGAAAGCTTCCGCGACGGTGGCATTGCTCGCATCGCCGAAAGCCCTCAGCGCTGTGTCGAGGCCATCCGCTATGGCTTGAGCACTGCCGTCCACGTCGTCGATCGCGACCTCGAGCTCGTCAATGAGCTCGAGCTCGACCTGGGTCGGATCGATCTTTAGGATCTTACCGACCGCCGCAGCCCAGATCACGCGTTTTCCGTCGGCATAGGGGCTCGAAAAGTTAGCCGTGATCAGACCGGCACGGCCCGGCAGCCAGTCCTCTTCATAGCCCCTCGGTGCAGCGTCCGGTCCCGGCAAGTCAGTGGAGCCCTGGCTATAGGAATTGCGGTGCGTGTTGGCCCAAGGTGAGTCCGCGACAAACGCATTGACTGGCGCTTCGTCGGTCGCGCTCGATGGGGGCACATCGGAGCTACTGTCGCAGGCAACAAAGGCAGAGGATAGACAGAGGCAAGCAGGAACTATCCAAGAGATATGCTTCATATGCGCGACGAATTACATGAACCGTCTCAGTGGTCAAACGCACGTTTCCGCGGATCGACCCAAATTATTAAAAGAATTAAAAGAAAAAAAGGAATGAGTG
>CAZHPJ010000460.1:0-2526 GCA_964534585.1 uncultured Sandaracinaceae bacterium
ATGTTCGGCCTCGGCGGCCTGCTCGAGTCGAGCATCGAAAAAGAGCTGCGAAGCGCGCGCGCAAAAGAGTACGCATTTCTCGCGCGATGGGTCGAACGCTGACGGCAGAGCTAACCCCATCACCGTGGCGTCCGCTCCTCCTCACACACTCGCCGCGGCGCACCTCCGCCAGCTTCTCCAACTACCAGTGCTTTCTGCGGTTCGTGCATCCAGCGCTTCCTCATGTGAATGGACGTCATGTCGGGCTCCTTTCGTGAATCCCAGGTGGGATGGACGAAGCATGCGCACTGGACTGACATGAATCTAATGATTGATTCTTATGCTCACATGAGGGCTACTCATGCACGGCGCCAGCCCCGCCCACGCCACCCGCACCGCCCACGGCGCCAGCCCCGCCCACGCCGCCCACGCCACCTGCACCGCCTTCGCCGCCCGGAGCAACCGCAGTCACTGCAACCGTGTCCGTGGCGATGAAGTAGGCAAGGACCTCATCTGAAAGTGCAGGGTCCTCGAGGAGCGTGAGATCGCCCGCAGCCACCTCGATCTCGTAGATGCCCACTTCGTCGGGGATGAGACTCGCGTTCCTAGACGTCGGATCGTCGATCTCGCTGAGGCTTCCCTCGGGCTTGCTCGCGATGCGCCACTCGATCATCTCTGCGGCAGTCGAAGCGGACAGCCTGACGAGCTCACCGACTTCAACCGTGCGATCTGCGCCGGCATCGACAGATGCAGCTGGGGGAAAGAACTCGAGATCCTCCAATCCTGCACAGCCGGCCGGCGGCGCGTCGGTGGAATGATCATGAGACCCGCCGCACGAGCTGATCCACGCGCAAATAAATCCCGCCAACAAGAGCAGGCGAAAGTGTCCGGTACGATGCGTCGACATGCGCACTCCAATCTGGCTCCCTCGAATCGGAACCGTTCACAAAGAACTGCGAGAAGCGTGCCACTCCGAACCGCTACGAATTCACAGCAACACATGCCCTACAGTGCCCTTGGCGCCACACTCACTGTGACTCACGAGCACGGTTTCGACTTCGCGTTCTTGGCTCGAGAGCACTCATCGAACACAGCGCGCGACTTCGCACCCTTTTCGGCATCGCAGATGTTGGCTTCCGGGTGGCACACCAATTGCAAAACCATCCCTTCATGCTCTGCAGGAGGGTGTGCCTATGACTCGCGTTCGCAGTCGGCTCTTCGTTTGCTTTCTTCATGCGGTGCTATGCATGTTCGGCACGGTCGTGCTCACCGAAAGCTCTGCGTCGGCGCAGACCGGCTATCCGGCTACGAGTGATCCACGGCTCCAGTACGTCCCGCCTGCGCGCACGCTCGAAGAGCTCCAACGGGAGTACGATGCGATACGCCTCTGGGCGCCTGCCCTCGGAATGCCGGTGTCGTACTTCGCGACGGGTGGAGGCATGGCCATGATCGTTGCAGCCAACATCGATTTTTGTTTCTCCTCCACGTGCATCGATCAACCGCGGACACGCTCGGAGAAGGCGTGGACCGCCGCTGGGAGCCTCGTCATAGCGGCCGGAGTCGCAGGTTTCGTCGCGAGCATCGTGCGCATCCGGCAGAAGAAGCAACGCAAGCACAGGCTACGCTACGAAATGGGCCAGCTGCGCTTCGGTAGCTAGGCTGCCTCCACGTCTCGGCCAGCTCGCACCGTGACGTGCGCTCACTTCATCTTGCGCTCGATAGACCCCAGCTCGTGCCGGATCCCCCGCAGCTCATAGACAACCTCGCGCATGTAGTCGGGCACGGACCGTTGGGTCATCGCCGGCGCAGGCCGGAACACTTCGAACACCGCAATCAGCGCCAGCATCAGCAGAATGGTTCGCGCACTTGGATTCGGATCAGTCATGTGCCTCCTCGTTTCCGCTCAATAGTCGTCGCATTCCTTCCGGCCTTCAACCTCCTCCATCACGGCTCGCCCCCAGGAACGAAGCGCGCAAAGTCGCATCGACGCCCCCACTTCAACGTACCGGATCGCTCCCAATCCCAGCAACAAACGCGGCTCCCCTCGCCACGGCTTTGTCCCCACCCCCCGCGGTGGTACCGTCCCCTCACTCTCTTCAACCGAAGGTCGGCATGCACAAGTCTATGTTAGCGGGGCTCTTCGTAGCGGCCGCGGCGCTATCTCCCAGTACTGCGCCAGGCTCCACACCTGCTCCGGTCACCACCGGGTCGCGCTGCATCGAAGTGAAGCCGATCTGCGAGCCGGGTAAGCATCCGATCTGCATTTGCGAGAGCGACATCAGTTTCAACTGTCATTGGATTTGCGCGAGTCCCGGGGTGCGGTGATCGGCCCCCGTGCCCCTACCGCGTCCCCCGCGCAATCTGGCTCACCCGCTGCTGCGACAACTCGAGCAGCTCGGTTGGGAAACTGAAACCGCAAGCCAGTACAGCGCGGAGACCGAGTAGGGTCCGTTGCCGCCGCGCCGAGTTCCAGCACCAGCGCCGCGCTACCTGACATCTCTCCGAGGCAATAGAGCACCGACGCGTTCACGTCCTCGTGGTAGTCTG
>CAZHPJ010000461.1:0-2524 GCA_964534585.1 uncultured Sandaracinaceae bacterium
CCACGCGTCGCGAATCGCCCAAGGCGCGAAACCGCCGTGTTCGTAGAAGGCTCCGTCTTCATGACTGATGACGGCCGCGGGCAGGAAGGGGCTGATGTCCGCAAACGCAACCCAGTAGGCGGTACCAGGCCCGGTGCGCATCTCGAAGACCGTCTCGTCCGGCTCGACCGCGCGGTGGCGAAACGGCTCCTGGAACCGCTCTACCCGAACCCATAGGGGCGTGCGTTCGAATTGACAGAGATCGCGGACTCGAATCGAGAGCTCGGTCGCTTCGAGGTCGCGCGAGTCCAGCACGATGTGAGCCAAGGCGCTCCAGTTACCCGACCATTCAAACTGAGCAAGCGAGCCGAGCACGTCCTCGGGGATGGCCCCGACCACGTCATTGCAACGGGTGGGCGGAAGCCTCGCGGTGAGGTCGACCCGGTAGTGCTCGCTGGTCCGCTCGAGCTCGCCCTCAATCAACACGCGAGCCTTGCCCATCCGAACCTGGCCACGTTCGATTTGAAGCAGGCGCCGGTCGGGATGCCAAATGCCCTTCCCTACAACGTCGATGTTCATATGCTCGACAGGCTCGGGCGCAACCCGCTCGGAAGCCACGGCGAGCTCTCGCAACCGCAAGCTGCCCTCGATGTTGACCTGCTCGGAGGAGCGCACGCTGAGCTCGAGCTCAGCGCTCAGAGTGCCTACCTTCGTGTTGTAGAGAGGGAGCTCTGGTGCAAACGGCGCGATGAGCGCGAGTGAAATGCGGCGCAGCCTGATGCTTCCGTCGGCGCGCGCTTCACTGGGCATGACGCTGAGGTCGACCTTCAGCGTTCCCCCATTGGAGGTCTGACCGCCAACCATGACGCGGTACCAGCCATTGTCTCCTCCATACAGAGCCCACTCGAAGTCCTGAATACGTTCGACATGGCCCTCGGAAGCTCGGCTTTCAATCTGGACGCCGGATACGGCAATGCGGGCGTCCGGGGTCAGATGGTTGAAGAGCGCGGGATTGGGGGGAGGGACAGTGTCAGGGACAGTGTCAGGGACAGCGTCAGGGACAGCGTCAGGGACAGGGACAGTGTCAGGGACAGTGTCAGGGACAGGGACAGTGTCAGGGACAGCGTCAGGGACCGGGGGTCGGAGCAAGGACACTGCGTCGCGAATCCGTGAGGTCAGGGGCCTGCTCGCTTCTTGCCCGTTGCGTAGAGAGCGCACGTTCGCGCCTTCTATGTCGAGCTCGCGAAGCTTCCACATACCCTCGGAGCGCCGCAGCACCACCTTCGACGGTCCGATCGCTACGTAGTCCGCACTCCGTTCACCGAACAGAGTGTGCCCAGCGCTCGATCGCAGGGCGTCACCCTCCTTGTGGAGGCTCACCTCCTTCATCGAAATCAACGGCCCGTCCGCATCGACTATGCGAACTATCAGGTTGTCGATCGCGTACGTCTTCCCGCTACCCTTGGTGTCGATGGCCGCGGACGCGGACGTACCACCAGAAATCTTACTCCGCAACTCCGCAACCGAGTCGTCGAGCCCTTCGTTTGCGAGATCGATCGTCACTTCGATACCCTCTGCCGACACAGCGCGGACGGATCTCGATCCTTTGAAGACAGCGCCGAGAAGGCTCATTCGCGCCCGGATCTGGTCGATGCGTACTACCAAGCCTCCGTGGCGACCGCGCATCTCGACGCCGAGAAGGTCGACGCCACCCAAGGAGAGATGCGCCGCCTCGATCTGCACATCTACGCCGAAGCGATCGCCAATGAGCTCGGACGCACGCGCTGTGGCGCGCGGCGCACCCCACACCCAAAGGCCGATCATGAGCGTCGAGGCGACGAAGGCCGCGACCACCCATGCGCGCCGCTCGCTGAGGAACCGCAGCATCGAGGCGAGAGTATGCCGCGTCTAAAACGCGAAGCCTAATAAAGCTTTCGGCTATCGATTTGGATCGTCACCGGCCCGTCCACCGCAGATCGAACGAACATCATTGCGCGAAAGGTGCCTGTTTCCACGGACAGACCTTTGCTGCGCACCCCCTCGACCACTTCTAAGTAGAGACGCTCGGCGTCTCCGGGGTTCGCTGCACCGTCGAACGAGGGACGCCTACCGCGCCGCACGTCCCCAAAGAGCGTGAACTGGGAAACGACCAAGACCGCGCCACCAACGTCGGCGACGGACAATGACATGCGTCCGTCGTCGTTTGGGAACACGCGCAGACCCGTAATCTTACCAACGGTGTATTGAACGTCCTTGGCGTCGTCACCTTGCGCTGCGCCCAGATAGACCAGCAAGCCTCGCTCGATCGCGCCAACCACTTCGCCGTCGACGGTGACACTCGCTTCGCTGACCCGCTGTACGACCGCGCGCATGCGGAGTTGCGTAGCACAGGCCGAATCGTCTTGCCCGAACGAAGCGATGTTCAATACTCCCCCGCAATGAAACCGGTTGTGGGTCTGACGGGTGGGATCGCGTGCGGAAAGACCACCGTGGCAAAGATGTTTGGCGACCTCGGCATCCCCGTGATCGACGCTGACGAGCTGGC
>CAZHPJ010000462.1:0-2522 GCA_964534585.1 uncultured Sandaracinaceae bacterium
CCTTCGGGCAGGCACGGACGAAACGGGTGGGCACGACCAGCAGGCCGTCGAAGCTGTCGACATCGATGCGGTCCGGATCGGCGCCCATGTCGTCCACCGACTCGCGGATCATCTCCATTCGTTCGGCCACGCTGAACAGCGACTGCTTCGAGTCGTTGTTCAGGACCGCGACGATGATTTTCTCGAATGCCACCAACCCGCTGTGCAGGATGGAGGTGTGTCCCTTGGTGATAGGGTCGAACGACCCGGGATAAACGGCGATGCCTCTCACTACTTGCCTTTCTCGGGTGCGTAGACGCCGAGGCTAATACCGGTCTGACCATAGCGGTAGTCTGCGTCGGATGCGAGCGCATTTGGCCAGCTCCAGTCATGGGTTGTCGGGTGCTCGATGACGACCCAGGCACCCGGCGCCAGCCGGCCCGAAGCGGCCAGAGCTTCGAGGAGAGGTGGGATCGAGTCGATCTTCGAGTAGGGAGCGTCGGCGAAAACCAAATTGAACCCCCCGCCCGCTTCTGGAAGCTTGCGGACCGCCTCCGCCGGATCACCCAGAAGGTCCACGTGCGTGCTGCGGACTTCTGATCCGAGCCCAAGCTCCTTCGCGCTCTGGGTGATCTGCCGAGTGGCGCGCGGATCCCCGTCCACCACGACGGCGTGCGATGCGCCCCGGGACAGCGCTTCGAAGCTGAACGCACCGGTACCCCCGAACAGATCCAGCACGCGAGCATCCTGGAACGCCCCGCGTGATTCGAGCGCGGAAGCAAGGGCTTCTCGTACGCGGTCCGAAGTCGGTCGTGTGCTTCGCCCGCTCGGCGCACCGAACCTGCGGCCCGAAAGCTGGCCCCCGATTATGCGCATGAAACTGAAGCTAGCAGCCAATCGTGCGTCAGAGGGGGGAATTGTACTACCCGCTGCCAGATGCTACGCCCCTTGAGCCTTTAGGGAAGCTTACCGAGATGCGGAAAATTTGCCTTCGCTGCGGTTCGAAATTCGCGAGCCGAGCCGAGTATTGCCCGCACGACGGCAGCTTGCTGGTCACCGACGAGGACATCGCAGACCCTTTGCTCGGCACCGTCTTGCTCGAGCAGTTTCGCATCGAGGAACAAATTGGGACCGGGGGGATGGGAACGGTGTATCGCGCCCACCAAACCACGGTGGGCCGCGACGTCGCCATCAAGGTTCTGAGGCCTGAGCTGGCACGCGACGAACAAGCGGTCTTTCGGTTCGAGCGCGAAGCCCGGGTGGCGATCTCGCTCGACCACCCCAATCTAGTCCGCGTCTTTCTTTCAGGGCGGCTCAGCGACGGACGACTCTACATCGTGATGGAGCTGCTCGAAGGTAGGTCACTTGCGGACGAGCTCGATGAACACGGTCCACTGTCCCTGGAGCGCGCGCTGATCATGGTCATGAAGCTCTGTGCGGGGCTCGGCGCTGTGCATGCGGCTGGGATCGTGCACCGTGACATCAAGCCCGAGAACATCTACTTGGTGCGGCGCGGTCAGGATAGCGACTTCGTGAAGCTCGTCGACTTCGGGATCGCCCGCGTCCTTCAGGCCGAAGGGTTTGGGCCGACGACCACGCAAAGCGGGCGAGTGTTCGGAACCGCTACGTATATCTCGCCGGAGGCTGCCACTGGCGAAGAGACCGACCAGCGAAGCGACATTTACTCGCTCGGCGTCCTGACCTATCAACTGCTCACAGGAGAGCTTCCGTTCGAAGGCAAGACAGCGGGTGCGGTATTGATGCAACACGTGCACCAGGAGCCGCCCCTTCTTCAGACCAAGGGACGGGGTGCAGAGGTTCCCGATGGTGTCGCTCACGTCGTGATGCGCTCGCTCAGCAAGGATCCGGCCGGCCGCCAGCAGGCGCTTGCGGAGTTCTTGGACTCGCTTTGCGAGGCGGCGAGCCATGCGGGCCTGCTAAATGATGCGCGCACGCTCCTCTTGGGCACGATATGGGGGGACGACCTGGCGGCTCCAGGCTCGCATCTCGCTGACCTTCTCGGGGCGAGCGCTCAGCCGAGCTCGCCACCTGCTTTGGCCGATACGCAACCCGTCGCGGCCGAGCGCGATCCGGGGGAGCAAGCGCTCCTGTCGTCGGCTCCCAAGCCCTTTGGCACTACATCGTATGACCGTGCTGCAATGCCCGGGCCCAAACAGCGCAAGCACGGATGGCTCTGGGCATCGCTCGGTCTGTTGGCGCTGATCTTGGTCGGCGTAGTGGCCGGGACGTGGTGGCTGCAGCGCTCACCGCGCGCGACCGCCGAGGAGCCACAGATCGAGCCGGTGGAAGCTGCGCCGGTCGTTGCGGACGAGGACGCGCAGATCGCGGATGTTGGGACGAGCCTGCCGGTGGTGGAGCCGGCGGAGGGTGAGGAGGCCGTTGCGGAGGAGCCGGTTGTTGCGAAGACGGTGGCGCACACGCACCCGAAGAAGAAGAAGCAGAAGAAGAAAAGGAAGAAGAAGACAGTGGCAGCGCCAGTGGCAGCGTCAGTGGCAGCGTCAGTGCCAGAGACAGCGTCAGTG
>CAZHPJ010000463.1:0-2487 GCA_964534585.1 uncultured Sandaracinaceae bacterium
GATCGATGAGCCCCTTGATGACGTGCGCCCCGAGATCGGCGGAATGGACTTTGCTCAACCCGCCCTTTTTTCTTCCCACGGGGGAACGAACTGCTTCAACGATGTATGCTTCCGGCATCTGAACCTCGCTATTCGGTATCTGTAGAGGGAGCGGTTGTCGCCCGCAAGGCGCCACCCCGAAAGCTCAGAGAATGCGACGGCCTACCCGCTCGCGATGATAGGCGGCATCACCATGGGCCGCCGCAAGCGCCCACGCGCGTTTCATCCACATATGGAGGTCGCATTCAATCGTGTAACCGATCGCGCCGTGAACCTGCAGCGCCCGCTTTGCCACGAATGTTGCAGCCTGTCCTGCATAGATCTTGGCAACGGAAACGTCGATGTCGGCGTCTCGAGCCGAGGTCGCCATCGACCAACCAGCGCGATAGACGGCCGGCCGCGCGAACTCTTGCTCGATGAGCGCGTCGGCGAGCTGGTGCTTGACCGCCTGCTGGGCGCCAATCGGCTTGCCGAACTGCTCCCGGTCTTTCGCATATTGGACCACCATGTCGAGCATGCGCCGCGAAAGCCCGACCAGTTGAGCTGCCGTGCCTAACGCAGCGCGCTCACGCCCGAGCGCAAATAGCGCTGCCGGATCCACGTCTTCCCGCATCCGGTACTGCACGCCGGCTTCGAACGACACTCGACCGAGCGCCCGGCTGCGGTCAACCGATCGCTCCGCGCTAACTGAAGCCTCGGCAACCGGAACGCAGTACGCCGCCCCACCCCGCTGTGCGATCAGAACGTCGGCGGAAGCCGCGTATGGAACGACCGCCTGATCTTCGAACGAAACGACGATGCGAGCCGCGCCAGCCGTCGCGGGGCCGAGCCAGCGCTCTTTTTGCGCGTCGGTGCCGGCTGCTTCGAGAAGCGGGATCCCGACCGCGACAGTGTCGACGATGGGACCAGGCAATGCGGCGTAGCCGGTCTCTTCCAATGGCAGCACTAGGTCGAGCTCGCTCATCGCCATGCCGCCAGCATCTTCGGAAGCCGTCATGCCGATCACGCCGGTCTCCGCCAGCGTGTTCCACACCGCGTGAGCACCGTCGGGACGACCTTCCCACGCAGCGCGAACGACCTCGGGCGCACACTCTCGCTGCAAGACCTCGCGTACTGTGTCGCGCAGCATCTTTTGATCGTCGGTGAAAGCAAAACGCATGAGGCTATTTTCGCGGAAGACCGAGGACGCGCTCGGCGATGATGTTGCGTTGGATCTCGTTGGTGCCCGCGTAGATTGGGCCGGCAAGCGCAAACTGAAAGCCCTTCATCCAGTGGCCCCCATCGACTGCGCCGTCTGCACCCTCGTCGAGCTCGAGCAGGTCACCGATGATCGCGAGGGCGGTTTCGTGCGTGCGCACGTCCATCTCCGACCAAAACACCTTGTTCATGCTGGAGTCCGGACCGATCGGCTCGCCCTGCATCATGCGAGTAACCGTCTGAAAGGTGAACCAGCGGTACACCTGGGCGTCCATCCACGCCTGAACGACCTGATCGCGGAGGACGGGGTCAGCGCGATCACGGTAGCGATGGTAGAGGTCGATCAGACGCTCCGCGGTCGCCATGAATCGGCCAGGACTTCGAAGGCTCAACCCGCGCTCCGAGCTGGTGGTCGCCATCGCGACCTTCCAACCCTGGTCCACGTCGCCGATGATGTCGGCGTCGGAGACGAAGACGTCTTCTAGGAAAATATCAGCGAACCCTTCATCGCCATCGAGACGCTCGACGCCGCGCACCGTGACGCCCTCGACGTCCAGTGGGAACATGAAGTACGTGAGCCCTCGGTGACGCGTCTGCTCGGGATCGGTGCGGAACAAGCCGTAGGCCATGTCGCAAAACGCGGCGCGCGTGGACCAAGTTTTTTGGCCGCTCAGCCTCCAGCCACCTTCAACGCGGCGCGCGGTGCTCTTGAGCGACGCGAGGTCACTACCTGCGTTGGGCTCCGACCATGCCTGCGCCCATGTAACGTCACCCCGCGCCATCGGGCGAAGGATGCGTTCCTTCTGCTCGTCTGTCCCGCACTCGAACAGGGTCGGAGCGAGGAGAAAGATCCCGTTTTGGGTGACGCGGCTTGGTGCGCCCACGCGGTAGTACTCCTCTTCGAAGATCAACCACTCGAAGAGGGTAGCCTCCCGCCCGCCGTACTGCCGAGGCCAGGAGACCGCGGCCCAGCCGGCATCGAAGAGCTCGTGCTCCCAATCGAGATGCAGTGCGAACCCTTCTTTCGTATCACCCGAGGGCAGCGATTCGCTCGGCACGTTGGCTTCGAGCCATGCGCGGCACTCTTGTCGAAAGGTGTCCTCTGAATCGGTGAAATTGAGGTCCATCGCGCTTGCTCACGCACCCAAGCGGTCGAGGGTTTCCTGAGCCTCGGCGATGATTCGCTGAAGAAGCTCCGCGACCGTTGGAATCTCGTCGATGACGCCGGTAATCTGGCCCGTCGGCAGGATG
>CAZHPJ010000464.1:0-2467 GCA_964534585.1 uncultured Sandaracinaceae bacterium
AGAGCTGCTCCGGCCGTCGGGTCCCGTTGAACCAGCGCACCGAAGCGCAGTCCCCAGCTGCAAACACGTCGGGGGCGCTCGTCTTCAGTCCTTCGTCGACGACGATGCCACCACCTTGATCGAGCTCGATCGTCGAGCCGTCCAGCCACCCCGTATTGGGCACCACGCCGATCGCGACCACTACGCAGTCGCTTTCGTAGCGCCCCTGATCCGTGCGCACGGCGGCTACGTTGCCATCCTCGTCGGTTTCGATCGCTGCGATCTCGTGCTGGAGGTGCACCTCGACGCCGTGCTGCGCCATGCGGTCGCTGATCCATCGACCTTCGCGGGGCTCGAGCGCAATCGGCCAGAACCACTCTTCACGGATGAAGAAGTGAGGTCGCAAGCCTGCTGTCGCAACGACCTCCACCGCTTCGATCCCGATCAGACCGCCACCGATCACCGCGGGCCGCCGTGCGCGGTGACCGCGGCGCTCCGCCGCAACCTCGCGAAAACGATAGGGCGAGTCCCCGGTGCTCGCGCTGGTGTGCGCGTGTGCCCGCGGCGGCGGCCCCCCACGTGAAGCGCCGCCGTGCACCTCGCGCTCGTACCAGTCGAGGTCCTGCATGGTGACGAAATGACCGACGCCGCGCGCGTCACTTCCAGGCCACAGCCCTGGACGCGGGACCGAGCCCGACGCAATCAGCAAGCGGTCGTAGAAAATCGGATCGTGACCACCGGCCAAGGAGACACGCCGGTCGACCGCATCGATGCCCGTCGCCCGCGCGCGCACTCGCTGGAAACCCAACCGCTCGTACGCATCGCGCTCGAGGGGCTCGATGTCGCGATGGCTCATCTGTCCGCTGAACACCCACATCAGCGCTGTGCGGGAGAAGAAGTGGTCGCTCTCTTCCGAGATGAGGGTGATTTCCCAGCTCGGCTCCCTGTTCCGGATAGCGAGCGCCGCCTCCATCCCCGCGACCCCGTTCCCGATGATGACGATGCGCATTGCCGCCCACGATACGATGCATCCGGTTCGGAGTTACAGCCTCTTTGATCTCCCAAATCCAGTTTTCGGAACTGTGGCACAGCTGTATTTAATCAACTAGCCTGTATGGCATGCAAGACACTGCAACCAATGCCTTCGTAGCTGGGGTGCTGGTGGGGAAGCCTATCTTCCGCGCGCCTGGAATCGTGGTGCATGGGGGACTGGACCGCGAGGACCGCGAAGTGGCGGTTATCGTCCTGCAGGCCGTCACGACCGATGGACAGAAGCTCAACTTCGAAAACATCGCTCGCTACGCAGACGCCTCGGGGATCGACATCATCAAGGATGAGCGGCACGTCATCCTGGCGACTCCGGAGCCGAAGGGGATCTTTCGCGACTTGCCCTGGAGCTCGTGGCGCCTCCAAGAGCGCCTGAGGCATTTCGACGAAGTCGCAAGCATCGTCCGGCGGTTCCACGCGATCGACGTCCCGCTGGGCACGCTATCGCCGAAATACATCGCGGTCGACGAAGAGCTCAAGCCGTTCTTCTTGGGACCCCGCATTGCGCCCCGTAGCGGCGCATACGTTCCGCCTGAGACGGCCAGCGAGCGGCTCGTCGACTTGCGCTCGGACATATACTCACTGGGAAGGCTGCTCTACTTCGTGGTAGCAGGCGAGGATCCACCGCGTGAAGCGCGGGACATCCCCAGGCTCCAAGAACTGAGCGGTTACCCTGCCGGCATCGTCCGGATCATTCGGAAGGCGACGTGCCGCGAGCCCGATGCCCGCTACCAGTTCCTCGACGACTTCCTTTCGGACCTGAGCCAATATCGCCAGCACAGGGACGTCGGGATGGCACACCCGGAGGTCGAGGACCGAAACACCGGAATCTTGAGCGTGGTACCCCCCGCTCCAGAAGAACCAGAACCCCGGGCCGCGCCCGAAACCGAAATTCCCAAAACTCCGAGGCCAAAGTCGATTTTCGTCTCGAGTCCGATGAAGGCGCGACGGCTGTTCCGAGGGCTGGGATTAGCGGTGGCGCTCGCGGGAATCGCGTTTCTCGTCAGCGACCACCTCGAGGCCACAGGCGGACTCGAGCCACTCACAGCGCAGCAGACGGATGGGCTCTCCAGCTTCATCAGCGAGGCATCGGTTTCGGAATCCAAGCCGCCGGTGCTCTTCGCACAAGTCGACGACTCGTGGGAGCTCCTCTCCGAAGCACGTCGGGGCGAGGCGGCGGAAAACCTGTTTGCCACATCCAAGAAGCGTTGGGGCACTCGCGACGGCTTTCTCCTCCGCGGAGACACGCTCGTCGTTCAGTGCTGGGATGACAAAGTGACGGTCTTTGGAAGCGTCCACGGAGATGAGCAATGATGAACCGAAAGCGCCGAACGCAAGACCGGTCCCGACGTAGCGGCTACACGCTCATCGACGTGATGATCGTCGTGTTGATCATCTCCGTCCTAGCGTCGGTTGCGATCAACCGCTATCAGAAATTCGT
>CAZHPJ010000465.1:0-2458 GCA_964534585.1 uncultured Sandaracinaceae bacterium
TTCGGGGATCTGGGAGTGTCGATGGTGATGCCCTCGTCGGGTCGGACGAGCGGCTTTGGATACGCCGGGTGGCACTGCACGACAGGCGCGATGCCCTCACTGCGAGGAGCCCTTCAGCGTCTGCAAGAGCTGCGATCGAGGGCACGTCTACTGCGGTCCGCTCTGCTCCGCCGAGGCCCGCTCCCTGAGCCTGCGGCGTGCCCGTCGTCGCCACCGCCAGAGCCCTGAAGGTCGGCTCGATCATCGGGATCGTGAGCGAGATCGACGACAAAGAAAGCGCCAACAAGCGGCTCGCGTGGGGGATCACCCTTCCGCTCCGGTGGATGCATCGGTCAAGGTCGACCCGTTTCTCACCGCGACGGGGCGTGCAGGACCGTTCTTTGCACATTCCGGCGCCCCATCCCCTGCGGAGTCCCCCCTTGATGTTCCTCAGCCTCCATCACCGTCCTCCCTCTCCCGTCACTCAAGTCAACTGCGCCACTGCTCGCGCTGCGGCGCCTCGGTTTCCTTCTTTGCAAGGTCTCGGGTCAGAGCGATCTCCCGTGCGGGCCCTGCGTGAAGGGAGCTTTCCATGATTTCTGAAGCACAGCGTGCCGAGATCCGGCGCCTCTTCTACGCCGAGCACTGGCGCATCGGCACCATTGCCAGTGAACTCTCACTTCACCCCGATACGGTGCGGTCCGCCCTCGAGACCGTTCGTTTCAACCAACGCACCCTCGTGCGTCCCAGTGCACTCGATCCCTACACCGAGTTCATTCGTGCGACGCTCGACCAGTATCCCGTGCTGCGAGCCACGCGGATCCACGAGATGATCGCTGCCCGGGGCTATTCCGGATCCATCATCCAGACCCGCAGGCTGGTGCGGCGACTTCGCCCTATCCCCGTGGCGGAAGCCTACTTGCGTCTTCGAACCCTTCCAGGTGAAGAGGCCCAGGTCGACTGGGGGCACTTCGGGCACATTCAAGTGGGGCGGGCACGACGACCGCTCTCCGCCTTCGTCATGGTGCTCAGCTGGTCCCGTGCCATCCATGTCACGTTCACCCTCGACCAGACGATGGAGAGCTTCCTGCGCGGTCATATCGACGCCTTCGAGTATTTTGGAGGGGCAGGCAGAACACTCCTCTACGATAATCTCAAGACCGCGGTCCTTGCACGCCAGGGCAATGCCATCGAGTTCCATCCAAGGCTTCTCGAACTCGCCGGCCACTACCATTTCTTGCCCCGACCCTGCAATGTGGCGCGAGGCAATGAGAAGGGACGAGTCGAACGGCAGATCCGCTTCCTGCGCGATCGCTTCTTTGCAGCGCGTCAGTTCCGAGATGTCGACGATCTCAATGCGCAGTTCCTGCGCTGGCGCGAGGAGTGGGCCCATGCGAGGTCGTGTCCAGGGGATCCAGACAAAAGCGTAGCCGAAGCCCTCGAAGAAGAACGGCCGCGCCTGCTTCGGCTACCGGAACACCCCTTCGAATGCGATCTCGTACTGCCCAAGCGCAGTGGCAAGACCCCCTATCTGCGCTTCGATCGCAACAATTACTCGATCCCGCCTGAGTTTGTGCGCCGCCCCGTGACGCTGGTCGCGACCCATGACGAGGTTCGTATCCTCGATGGCGGCCAGGAGGTGGCTCGCCATCGCCGTTCCTATGACCGAGGACAGACAATCGAAGATCCCCGTCACATTGCTGCCCTGGTGGCATTCAAGCGCGAGGGCCGCGCCGCCAAGGGCCGGGATCGGTTGTTGACTGTGCTGCCTTGTGCTGAGGCCTTCTTCATGAAGATGCTGGAGCGCGAAGTTCCGCTCGCAACGGCCACGGGGCAGATTACGCGGTTGCTTGACGAGTACGGCGCTGCGCAAACCAATGCAGCCCTGCAGTTCGCACTGAGGCGCGATACGTCGAGTCTCTCGAGCCTTGCGCTCTGGCTCGAACAAGAGCGCAGGCGACAGAACCCCGTGCCCCGCATCCCTCTGACGCTCCCCGATCGTCCGGGCGTCCGAGACCTGCACATCACCCCCCACAATCTGGAGACCTACGATGCCCTCGCGAAGAACCGCTACGACGAACACCAAGAACTCGAAGACGACGATGAAAGCTGCGACAACAACAGCAACGACGAACGATGAGCTCGTCGACCAGCTCACCGCACTCAAGCTTACACGTACAGCATCGGAACTCGACGACTTCATCGCCCGCGCCACCAAGCGGCGTTGGAGTGCACACGTCATCCTCGAAGAGCTCGCTCGCCAGGAACTCGAAGAGCGGGAGCACCGCTCGCTCGAGCGACGCAAGAAGGACGCCAAGCTCGGGCGCTTCAAGCCCATCGACCAATTCGATTGGAACTGGCCTACGAAGATCAATCGAAGCATGATGGATCGGGCTTTGTCGGGGCCCCTCGTGGCCGAGCGCGAGAACCTCGTGATGATTGCCTCGCAGGGCCTCGGCAAGACGATGCTCGCACGCAA
>CAZHPJ010000466.1:0-2450 GCA_964534585.1 uncultured Sandaracinaceae bacterium
CTGGCATCGCGGTCCTCTTGGTGGGGGTGTTCGCTGTCGCTGCCGTCCTCATCCTAGTCGTCGCGCCGATGGTCTACGAGGAGGTCGCCGGCTTCCTGAAACGATTGCCCGGGCTCGTGGCGCGCAGCCGGGCAGAGTGGGAGCCCATCCTGTCCGCGTACGGGCTGGAGGTTCCGACGTCGGTCGAGCAGGCGTTCGAGGAGCTCCACCTCGACGTTCAATCGATCGTCGCACAGGGCTATAGCCCAGCCACTGCGGTCGTGAAGTGGCTCCTCGGTGGAACGGCTTCGGCGGTGGGCGCGCTCATCGCAGCGCTCATCGTGCCGGTGTTTGCGTTCTATCTGCTCTACGACTTCGATGCCCTCGTTGCCAGAGCAGCGGGGCTGATCCCCCCGCGCCTTCGGCCCGAAACCTACAGCTTCTTTCGAGAGGTCGATACGGTCCTCGGACAGTTTTTCCGCGGTCAGTTCACCGTCATGGCTATCCTCGCAGTGTTGTATTCCGTGGGCTACGGCTCGATCGGCGTGCCCCTCGCACTGCCGATCGGCCTCATGGCGGGCTTGCTTTCGTTCATCCCCTACGTTGGCAGCAGTCTCGCGCTCGCCACGGCGCTGCTCATGACAGCGCTCGATTGGCAAGGTTGGACGCAGATTCTATGGGTGCTCGGGATTCACGCCGTGATTCAGGGCATGGAAGGCTTCGTGATCACGCCGAAGATCATGGGCGACACCGTCGGGATCTCTGCGATTGCCGTCTTGTTTGCGTTGTTGGTCGGCGCTGAGCTCTTGGGGTTCACCGGGGTGCTTCTCGCCGTGCCGGCGGCAGCAGTCACCAAGATCCTGCTGCAGCGAATCGACGACCGCTACCGCAGGTCTGAGCTCTTCGCCGGCGAGTCGAGCAGCGCTACCGAGCCTCCGAAAGACTAGACACGTCGAGCGTCACCACGATCGTGCGTTCACGAACCTGTACGTGCGCTGACCGCAACACATCCGTCCATGGTGGCCCGACGGAGTCCGGCGGCGATGCGGTCCAAGCCCTGATGAGGGCCGCGTCTTGGTCGGCCTGCTCCGCGCCGGTGACCTCGATGTACACGCGGACCGTCTGTGCGCTGCCGGCCTCGACGGACAATGCGATGCTTTGCAGGCCCTCGATGGTGGAGGCCCCGTTGCCAAGCTTCGCTACGCGTTCCAGGCCCGACTTCCAATGCTCCGGTGGGTCGAGGACTGCAGCGATCCCAGCTCCGGCGCTCACTTGCGGCCAAAGTGACGCAATGCGAGGACGTTCGATGAGAGCGGGCGCAGAGCCGCGCCAGACCGCCATGGCCTCTGCTACGGTTCTGACCGAGCCCGTGACGATGGTCCGGTCATCGAGCAGCGCGATCGCGCTCCGGCGATCACGGCTCGCCAGAAGCGGCCCAGCGGGACCTTCGAGGCGAACGATCGAGCCCCCTCGGGCTTCGACGAGCATGCGGTGACACCCGGCCAGCCTTGCAGCGTCCCTGGCGCGTCCCCGCAACATGAGGCCGATCGATTGAAACGGCTGGTTGTCGGGCCCGCGCACCCAAACCGTGACTTCGCTCAGTGCGGCGAGCGGGTCCAGACCGCACATCGCCTCGATCTCGCTGAGCTTTTCTTCAGGCATGAATGTGTCGATGAGTGCCTGTGCCACCGCCGTACCTTCGAGCGCGCGGGTATCGATTCGCAACACGGCTCTCGCCGTGCGCGGCAGTTCGTGAAGCGCTCGGCTAGCCCGAAGCGTTCGGCCGTGTTGCATCGCCGCGAAGAGTAGGCCAGCCGTGGCAATCGAGGCCAACGCGGCCACACTGAGCGAGCGAGACACGGGTCGAGGGTACGAAGTTCTTTTCACGGAGCAAGCCATCGTGCTAACGGGGGCCCCATGCCATGGCGCCGAATGCGGTTGCGCAATGCCGAGGTTCTCGCCCGCTGCGATGCGAGTGGAGACCTCGTTTCGAAGGAGGGAAGGGTCGAGGTGCGGTACAAGCCGAACGACGGTAGGGCCTATTTCGCGAGTGCCTCGAACCTCCAGCCGCTCACCGCTGCACCGCAGCTCGAGCCCGACTCGTTTTGCGGTCCCGGCGAGTCGGTCAAGAAACCCTCCAAGTCTTCCAAGAAGAAGCCGTCCGGCATCGCAGCGGCACCGGTAACGCCAGAGGGAGACGAGATCCTCGCCTATGCGGACGGAGCGTGCAGCGGGAACCCGGGCCCCGCCGGGGTGGGTGCGGTCGCCATGTGGGCGGATCAGACGCGCGAGCTCAGCGAGTACATCGGCGAGGGCACGAACAACATTGCGGAGCTCATCGGGATTCTTCGCGCCATAGAGCTCGCGCAAGAGCTCGGCAGGCCGCTACGTCTCTACACTGACTCGCAGTATTCGATCGGGGTGCTGACCAAGGGATGGAAGGTCAAAGCCAACAAAGAGCTGGTTGCCCA
>CAZHPJ010000467.1:0-2437 GCA_964534585.1 uncultured Sandaracinaceae bacterium
GGGTTGTCGGAGTCCACGACCTCGACCCACCAGGTGGCTTGATCGATGTCGCCCTCTTCAACCGGACGTCGAGGTTCGACGAAGCTTGCGAATTCGCCGACCACGACGAGCTCGAGCTTGTGACACTCGCCGGGTACGAGCGACTCGTAGGGAATCGGAAAGGTTCGTAGGCGCTCGAGAAAGCCTGTGGAGTCGACGGTACCAATGTCGATGGGTGTCTCGGGCGTTGGCGGCGGGGGGGAATCGAGGAAAATTCTGTACTCGAGTGTCTGATCGAAGTTCGGGTCGCGGATAATCACCTGCAGCGGCATCTCCGGCGACTCGACAGGGTCGTCGAGATTGATCTGGCCGATCTCGTTCAGTGGAAAATCCGCGAGGGGCTCGCTGATGATCGAAGGCGGAAAGTTCTCCACCGGGTCGAACTCGATCGTGCCGGTCGCAACGCAGCCGCTGCTCGAGGCAGAGGCGACTAGCGCCGCGCATGAAGCAAAGAAAAGCATCCGAGTGAATTTAGAAGCAAAGGCCATGCCGCGGCTCCGGAGCCAAAAACCCCTGGGTTTTCAGGATTATCCCACGAAATTCAGGGGTTACCTATGACATTTATGTCAGCCTCCCGCAGGTCCGCCAGGCTCCGGGGCGTCCGGCTCGCGCTCTAGATAGCGGAACACGGTCCGCGGATCGACCCCCAGATCACGCGCCGTCCGCGTTCGATTGCCCCCGTTTCGCTCGAGGACCTCGAGGATGTACTGCCGCGTGAAGTCCTCGCGCGCTTGTGTGAGTGGGACGACCGTACGCTGCTGATCGCCACCGAGGTCGAGGTCCTCAGCTCCGATCAGGGTCTTGTCCGCGAGCACGATCGCCTTCTTGATGCGATTCTCCAACTGGCGGATGTTGCCCGGCCAATCGTAGTCGTGCAGAGCTTTGAGCGCCTTGGGTGTGAAGCCTTTGACCGGCGCATCGAACTCCACTGCGTATTTGTTGAGCAAGAACTTCGCTAGGATTGCGACGTCTTCACCACGCTCCCGAAGCGGTGGCAGGTGCAGGTTTACGACGTTCAAACGATAGTAGAGGTCCTCGCGAAACGTCCCGTCCTTGATCGAAGCTTCGAGGTCGCGATTCGTCGCGGCAATCACCCGAATGTCAACCGACTGGGGCTTCGTATCGCCGACCTTCACGACCTCGCGCTCTTGAAGCGCGCGCAGGAGCTTGACCTGGAGCGCATGGGGCATCTCTCCGATCTCGTCTAGGAAGAGTGTGCCCCCGTCGGCCGCTTGGAAGCTGCCTTGTCGTGTGGACACCGCACCTGTGAAGGCCCCACGTACGTGACCGAAGAGCTCCGACTCCATGAGGTTTTCGGGAATTGCGCCGCAGTTGACGATGGTGAACGGCCCTTCGGCGCGGTTGGAGCGACGGTGCAGCTCTCGGGCGAACAACTCCTTGCCAGTACCGGTTTCCCCCGTGATCAACACGCTGATATCGGCCGGAGCGACCTTCTCTACGCGCCGAAAGACCTCTTGCAAGCTCGGGCAACTTCCGATGATGTCGCCGAACCGCTGCGACTCGAGCTCCTCGGCGATTCGGTCGCGATCGGTCGTGAGCTGATCGAGCAAGATCGCGTTCTGCAAGATCAGCGAGGCCTGCCCTGCGAATACGGTCAGAACTTCCAGGCTCGATTGCTCGAAGAGGTTCACCACGTTGTCGTTGCCGACGTAGATCAATCCGAGAAGCTGCCCCTGCGCGATCAGCGGCGCCACCATGACCGAGCTGAGCTGCAAGTCGAGCACGCTCTCGCTCGAGTTGAACATGGTATCGTTGACAGCGTCGCTAACGATCAGCGGCTGACGTGTCTCGATGCACCGTTGCAGGATGCTGTCCGAAAGCTGCGTCACCGCGTCCGGAACCGTCTCTCGATCTACGTTGCGCGCTGCGGCGATCTCCGGGTCTCCATCGCGGAGCAAGATGACGAATCCTTTGTTGGCGTCAACGACGTCGATCACCGCGTCGAGGAGCGCCTCGATCTGCTCGGGGATGGCACGAATCTCGAGCAACCGACGATTGAAGTCGCTCAACTTCATCATCCCCTCGATCTCCGAGGTGTACGAAGCCTTGCCGTCAGCATGGAGGTCGCGGGACGTGCTCTCGTCGTAGAGCGAGAACACCAGGTCGACGTCACCGAGCGTCAGCTTGTCGTTGTGAAAGATCTTCGACTTCTTCTTCTTCTTCCCGTTGACCAGAACAGCCGCGCCGGAGTCGACGGCAGCAACCGAAAAGTCCCGCCCATCGAACACTACCTGCGCGTGGTGAGCCTCCAAGAGCCTCGAGTCGATCGCCACGTCATTGGCCCCTGCCCGCCCAATCGAGGTTACCCGCTTGTAGATCCCAAACACTCGGGGCCGGCCCTGAGGCGCCATCCATTTGAGGCTCGGCATACGGCCGG
>CAZHPJ010000468.1:0-2431 GCA_964534585.1 uncultured Sandaracinaceae bacterium
AAGGCTTCGGTTTTCAAGGAGCTGGATGCGCGCGCCAGGTAGCGGCGTCAGGAACGTCAGCGTTGGAACCGGTGCATCAGCCACTCACGGTCGCCGCGGCGTAAATTGACGAACCTCATTCGCACCTCGAAATGAGCATCATCGACGCGCTTCGAGCCGATCGCCCTGCCCTCGAAGCTTCGCACGCCACCGTCGGTCATCGCTGCAAAGCGAATCGGTGCACCGGGGGCGAAGGCCCGCGGGCTCCAGAAGGTCAGCAAACTCCCATCGAAGGCGCGAGCCTCTGCTGCGTCGCCGCTCTGCAGACGAATCTCCACGGCCTCATCCCTTCCGGCGCTGCATCGCAGCGCGGGCTTCCTTGAGGTCTTCTTGCTTGCGAATGGCGTCTCGATCGTCGCCCTTCTTCTTGCCGCGACCGAGCCCTAACTGAACCTTGGCGACGCCGTTCTTGAAGTAGACCTGAAGCGGGATCAGCGCGTAACCGCGCATCGTAAGCCGCCCTCGGAGCCTTTCGATCTCCCGTTTGTGCACCAGGAGCTTGCGACGACGCTGTGTCTCGTGCCCTGAATGGCCGGCTTGATCATACGGGGCGATGTGCATGCTGTAGAGAAAGAGCTCGTCGTTATCGATGCGGGAGTAAGCCCCCTCGAGGTTCGCGCGGCGCGCGCGCAGGCTTTTGACCTCAGTGCCGTAGAGCACCATGCCGGCCTCGAGCCGCTCGTCGATGTCGTAGCGCTTGGCCGCCATTGGATTGCGGCACACGAGTAGCTCCATCCCCGGAACACCCTTATCAACGCGCTTCTTCGCCATCCCCTGCCGGCTCTAGCACGGGCTCTTTGGCTTTGCGAAGTTGCTCGAGCCACGCGAGCTCCGCCTCCAAGCGACGGGCTGTGGGAGGGTCGCCACGTGCTTCGGCCTCTTCGAGGGCCCGCTTCCGGTGTTCGATCTCGCGATCCCAGCGTGCGCTAGCGGAAGGGGAGCCGTCGAGCACCCAACGCCGCGCAGACGCTTTGACGGGGAACTGAACGCGCGCATCAGGCGCTGCTGAATCGGGGACCGATACCTCCAGAAGAAGCCGCGGCCAAGACGCGTCGATCACGATCACACATGGTGAGTCTCCCCAATCGGAGCGCGGCCGAAAAACCTCCGACACGTAGCCATCGGCGTCGACCTGCGCCCAAGCCAAACAGGTCCGCTCCCATTCCCGCATGACAACTACGACGTCGCGTCGGCCGTCGCGGTCGAAATCCGGGCGAGGATCAGGGCCCAGCTCGACCTGCAGCCGCTCGGGCCAGCGCGCATCGGGCACCTGGAGCGACAATGAAGGGCCGCGCGAGGTCACCACGCGGACGGTCGAGTTGGCCCCTCGAACGGCATCGAAGGCCACGAAGTCGCGCTCGTCGATACGGCGGCCAATCTCGAAGCCGTGCAGGCGGAGGTCCTCGATGACGGCATCCGCCTCCGCGCCCGGGTCGACCCCGATTCGCAGATAGTCGAGGGGATCCTGCACCGGAGCCGGCTGCGCACACGCCACCAAGCACACGCAGGGGATGATGAGGCGACGCACGCGACTACTCTACGTGGCTTCGGTGAGAACGCGAGCCGCCAACACGAACGTGTGCACATCCGACACGCCACCCGCCTTCAGAGCATCGGAGGCTGCCCGAAGCGTCGCCCCGGTTGTCCGCACGTCGTCCACCAAGAGGACTCGCCCCACCCCCTGCAACCGCCAGGACGCGAACGCGCCGGCGATGTTCCGCTGCCGCTCGGCATGAGGCAGGTCGACTTGTCGCGGCGTGTTCCGCACCCGCTGAAGCCCCCGTAGCAACGCGGGGACCCCAAGTGATTTCGCCACCGGCCTCGCCAGCAGCGCAGCCTGATCATAGCCACGCGCGCGTCGCCTTCGCCAATGGAGGGGCACCGGCACGACCGCATCGACGTGGCCTGCCCAATGACAGGCATCGGTGGTCATCAGCGAGCCGAGCACCGAGCCGAGATCGCTGCGTCCGTCGTACTTGAGGCGTTGGACCGCGTCCGACACGGGACCTCCATATTCGAACACCGCGCCTGGGCCGGACACTCGCTCGACGAGGGCCGTGCAAGAAGCGCAGAAGACCGCAGAGCAATCCCTTGGCTCGTCGCACGCGGCACATCGAGGCGGTGCAAGCAAGCTCAGGAAACCGTCCAGGAGATCTCGCATGCCAGAGTATCGGCGCGCGGGGCTCGAGGTTGCTATCTCCGGGTTCGGGGATCGGGGCCGGGGGCCCGCGTGTCGAGGCCCGGGGCCCAGGGCTCGAGGGGTGCCGACGGATGTGTCGTACGCTCATGCCACCTTTCCCAGCCCTGCCAGCACTTCGCGGGCGCTATTCAGGCCGGCTTCGAGATTCTCGATGATTTCTTCTGCCAGCTCATCCGGCTCCGGCAGGTTATC
>CAZHPJ010000469.1:0-2426 GCA_964534585.1 uncultured Sandaracinaceae bacterium
GCACCGTGCTCTTTGCCGAACGCATGTTGCCAAGTTGGGGTGACCCACACCTCATCGACTTCGGCCGCGGAGAGAGCCCAGGCGATCGACAGCACGTGTCCGACGTGAGGCGGATCGAAGCTTCCTCCGTAGATCGCGACACGCTGCGCCGTCACGGCGCCACCATGATCTTGGCGCCCCGGCCCGGGATCGGCTCGCTCCACGAGATCTCCCCGCTCAGCTTGATCGCCTTCAACACGACGCCCCCGGTTTCGGACCGGTCGTCGAGCAGGCCGACGTGTCCCGAATCGAGAGGCCCTGGGCTGAAGAAGCAACGGGGTCCGAAGCGCTTGAACATCAGTTCTGTCGCATCGCCATAGACGACGACGTTGGAGTTGATGACGTCTTCCTCGCCGATTGTCGACTTGTTGCGAACGACTAGAACGATGCGATCGTCGAGCATCTCCATTGCGCGCGTCGGCGGTGGCGGCACGACACCTAACTTGCTCAGGTAGTGCGCCCCTCGGAGCTCTCGTAAGACGTCTCCGATATCGTCCGGGGAGCCAGTCGCCGCGACCTCAGCCACTCGTTGCTCGACCGTGTGTGTGCTGTTCTCCGACTCGTGTGCAGCAACGAACTCGCGAAGAGCGTCGTCTTCGCCAAGATAGATCACCGTATCGACCTCGAAGTCGCAGATGAGAAGCTTAGCGGCCTGCTCGAGAGCAGCGGCGTCCGTTTTGGCAGGACCAATGAAACCCAATCGCATCGTTCTAGCGATCTACACCAGCTTGGGTGCGAGCTTCAAAATGTGCGTCGCTGATCGCGAAGCGAACCACAGCCCATGCCTCCGGGGTCTCCCGAATAGCGTCCAGGCGGCCGGCGTCGCTGGCCGGCACGTCGTGCCCTGCGATCTTGAGCAGTGCGTTTACTGCCGACGGAACGTCCCCCGTTAGGGTGAGTGCTGCGCGGTCTCCAGACTCGGCAATTGCGAATGGAACGGCTCGCGTCGAAAAATCCGCGTTGCCCTGTAATTCCAGTACCAAGCTCTCCACCTCGTCCCGCCAACGACGGGGTACAGCCTTGAGAAGCCGCTTGCGGAGGTCCTGAACCTGCCGAGGCTCCGGCTGCTGCGCGCGGCTCGCCTCGTGCCCCTGCAGCAGCGCGAGCAGTGCGACGTCGAGATCCTCCGGACGCGCTCGCAGCGCAGGCGCCAGGTGATGGCTCGCCACCTTCAACGCGCGCGCGAACAGGAACAGCCGTTCCCGTGGGGTGGTCATTTCGTGAAGGTGCCCGCCGACTACGATGGTAGGCGGATTGCCAGCGATCGGCATGCATGCCGCGGGCGCGACGTACGTGACCTTCAAACGCGGCTCGCTGATCCCGAGGGCCTCGGCGACGGCACCCGCTTCTTCGACCAGATCTCGGTGTGGCCCCGATGGTTTGCGCAGGCCCCACGCGCTGGCGTCGAACGGCAACACCTTGTCGAACGAGTGCTCACACAGAGTGAAGAGGCGTCGAACCGTATTTGGCAGGCCGTGCGGCGCCACGGTGCTGTCGACGATGTTCGGCAAGGGCACTTTGGCCTCGCCCAAGGCTTCGCGCAGGGGGGTGACGTCGCCTTCGAACAGCGACGCCGGATGACCGATCGCGATTGCCGCGCTGGCGGCGCAGGAAGCGGGGCCAGGACCGTGCCTCCGGTTGAGCACGCGCACCAAGGTCGTCCACAGGCCTTCATTGTCTGGATGGGTATCGATGGCGGTTCGCAGGTCACTGACAGCGCGATTCAGATGCATCGCCTCGGCCGGGCCGGCGCCTTGGCGTTGGTAGTAGTCCGCGACGGCGAGGATCACGTCGGGCTCCGTCGGCTGTTCGGCCCGCAGACTCTCGAGCATGAGCTCGGCTTGTCGTGCCTGGCCTCCGGATTCGATGGCGCTCGCTAGCCGAATGCGATAGTCACGGTTCTGCGCACTGCTTGGAGCGCAACGAACGAGCTCTTCGAGTAGCCTCGCGGCTTCATGGGATTTGTCCCGGCGGCTCAGCACGGACGCGAGGCGATCCAGGGTTTCGACGCGCGTCGGCGCAAGCTTCACCACACGGCGCAGCGAAGCTTCGGCGCGCGGGAGGTCTTGCAGATGCAGGTCATACGTCTCCGCGAGCTGAGAAAACGCCCAAATTTGCTCATCGGTGCTGCGGTTCAAACGCGCGATGCGAATTAGGGCTTCGGCGGCGCCCTGCCAGTCTTCGGCGGCGCGGTACGCGTCTACGAGCTCCTCGAGCGCCGTGAAATGGTGAGGGTCGAGCTCTAGGCATTCGTGTAGTGCGTCGACAACGTCTTCTAGATTGCCCCGTTCGCGATGTTGAAGGGCCTTTTCGAGCAGGAGCCCCACGAGCGTCGGGGTGTCGGCGCCAGCATCGATGCGAGCATCGGTGAGGGCGGCCAGCGAGTC
>CAZHPJ010000470.1:0-2410 GCA_964534585.1 uncultured Sandaracinaceae bacterium
GGGACGCTGATACCAAGCGCCTGTTGTTGATCTCGATCTCCCTCGGCGGCTTCTTCGTCGTGTTTCAGGGCGCGGAGTGGGTCGCGCTGATCGGCGAGGGCCTGACGCTCACCTCAGGGCAGTTGGGCGGCTTCTTCTACCTCCTCGTGGGGACCCACGCGCTTCACGTCGTTGCTGGGTTCATCATCTTGCTCTACACCTACCGCAAGCTGTCGCACGACGACCTCGACCGCTTCACTTTCTGGCCGGCGCAGGTTTTCTGGTACTTCGTCGTCGGCGTTTGGCCCATCCTCTACTGGCAGGTGTACCTGTGATGCGCTTGGCTCGATCGTGCGCGGCGGCGACGCTCCTCGCCGTGGTCATCATAGCTTGGGCCGCGGATCTGGCCTATGCGTGTCCTTCGTGCGCATCGCCGCTCGAAGAGAACCGGCAAGCGTTCGTCGATACGACCGTCTTTCTCACGGTGCTGCCTCTCATGATGATGGGTGGCTTCATTTGGTGGATTCGTCGCAAGACCCGTCAGAGCCGTTCCCAGACCGCCTGACGGGGGTCGTAGGGCCCGCCGCGGAGATCTTCGCGGCCTGCTACGGCCACCGCAAATTTGCGCGCGGCGAACGCGAGCAAGAGCCCTAGCGCGACGTCGATGAACCAGTGCCAGCGCAGGAACAGCGTGGCAATGATGATGTTGACGGCCACGAAAGCGAGAATGGGCCACAGCCACTGGAAGGGCTGGGTGTGTCGATGGGCAAAAGCGTGCATTGCGAAATACGCCGGGAATGCGGTGTGTAGTGAGGGGAAAATGTCGAGTTGCGCGCCGGCCGTCGCTACGGTGAGCTCGACCTGGCTCCACCAAAACCCGCATCTCGAAGTACGAGAACAACATGGGCATGAACAGTCCGAGGCGGTACGTCAGGGCGCGTGCTCGTTGGCCGCGAATCACTTCGCCCCGAGTCAGCACGATGGTGCATGCGGTGATGACCAAGAGGGCTAGGGCCAGCCTGCGAGCGACGGTCGCGTCGGGGCTATCCGGGGCGATCGACACGCGCAAGAACAGGTAGGCATGAAGCGTCAATGCGATCACGTCCTGCACTGCGAGGTTTTGCGTCGTGACGCCGACAACGGTTCGCGCCCGCTCAGCGACGTTCCGAGTGAGTTCCAGCATGAGCCCCGGTGCTCCGAAATTTGTCGATGCTGCGATTCCAATGCAAGCATCTGGCGACTCCGGGGCGCGGGCTGTGAATTTACCCTAAAGGCGGATTTGCTTCGGCAGCAGACGGGACGGGCAACCTGGGGTACACCTCGCCCCATGGAAGAGGCAACGCCCAAGCGCAGATCGATCCGAGACGACGCGTTCAATCTGCCCAACTTGTTGACCATGCTCCGCATCGTCCTGATTCCCGGGGTGCTGTGGCTCCTGTGGGACGGCACTCCCCGGGCGAACTTCTGGGCGGCGATGCTCTACATCGGGACTGCGCTGACCGATCTCATCGACGGTTACCTTGCCCGCAAGTGGGGCCAGATCAGCGTGCTCGGGAAGTTCCTCGATCCGCTGGCGGACAAGCTCCTGGTGATGGCGACTCTGATCTTTCTTGCGTACCTCGGGCGCATGCCGTTCCTCGGCGTCGTCGCAGTGATCATCATGCTGGGTCGAGAGTTCGCGGTCACAGCGCTCCGCACGATTGCGATGAGTGAAGGGGTCGTGATGGCTGCGATGCGGACTGGCAAGGATAAGACCGCGCTGCAAATGGTCGCGATCCTGCTTCTGATCGTGCACCACCGGTACATCATCAACTTCGGATTCTATCAGACCCAATTCGACTTTGCGCAGGTGGGTGTGGTGCTCCTGTATTTGAGTCTGGCCTTGGCTCTGTTGAGCGGAGGTGAGTACTTCAAGCTCTTCGTCGATGCGGTCGACGCGAAAGAAGAGCGTCTGACACAATCTACGTCGTGACCGTGGACAAACGCACGTTGACGGTCGGGACGCGCGCGTCCCGACAGATCGTGGGACGCGTTCTTCGGGGAAGCGGCCTGCAGGATGCCTTTCGCGACCTCGTCGGCGAGCACGCCCTTCGCACCGCGTGGGTCAGCGCGATTGGCGCCTTCGAATGGATCGATCTCACCGAATACAATCAGGCGGACCGACGCTACGAAGAGGCACATCGCTTCGAACGCTGTGAGCTCCTGTCGATGCAGGGCAATCTCTCCGAGCGTGAGGGTGAGCCGTTCTGGCATCTTCATGCAACCGTTTCTCTGCGCGAAGGGGGGCGCGACGTCACCTACGGAGGGCACGTGGTCGACGGCTCTGTTTTCGCGCTGGAGTTCCGGATCGACTGCTTCGACGAGCTCGAGCTGAGGCGTGCGAATGACGAAGCGACGGGGCTTCAGTGAAGATGGACAGACTGTTGCAACG
>CAZHPJ010000471.1:0-2400 GCA_964534585.1 uncultured Sandaracinaceae bacterium
AGGGGAGCCGAGAGCAACTCCGCGACGGTCCCCGCAGCGTGGCTCTTTCCACTCGCGATCATGCCGCTCACCGCGACGACCCTTGGCGGCACCAGTGGCGGGCGTTCGTACGCCAAAGCCAGGACGAAGTATCGCCTTGCCTCGCGCCGCGCGCGCGCCCTCGCGCCAGGCGACGCTTCGGTGTCTGCTGCCAGCAGTGATGCAACCTTGCCCCTGACGAATGCGCGGTAACTTTCGTAGAAATTGACGACTGAGTAGAGTTCGTAGTCGTTCGACTCGCGAGCGTACCGAGCCAGAAATCGCTCCGCGAGGTCCACGCGCCCATGCCACGCGAGGTCCATCGACAAGAACGCGATGTCTGCGCAGACATCGCCGTAGCGAAAGCGGTCGTTGAACTCGATGCAATCGATGATCGTGATCGACCCGTCTGTCCCGAAATAGACGTGCTCGAGTCTCAGGTCGCCGTGTCCGTCACGCACGCGGCTCGCATCGACTCTCGCCATGAAGCGACTTTCGTGGTCGAGCATGTCGAGTTGCCAGTCTTCGATCTCGTGCGCTTGATCGGCGCTCAGGTAGTCGCCGATCGAGTCCCGAGTCTGCTCGAAATTCTCCTTCACGTTGCGACGAATCGTGGTCACGTCTCCGTGTCGGGACGTCTCCGCGTCGCACCGTGCGCTTTCGTGAAAGCGCGCAATGTGCGCAGCCAGCTCGTCGATGTGCCTCCGTTCGAGGAGGCCGGCTTGCAGTAGCTCGTCTGCGCGCCTTTCGTTTGCAAGACGGCGCATGTGGACGGCCCAGTCCACCACCGTGCCTTGGCCTGCGATCGCATGGACGCCCGACGGGTCGACGGTGATAGGAACCACATCAATGTAGACGTCGCGTGCGAGTCGCCGATTGAGGCGCACCTCCGCATCGCACGCCTCGCGCCGTTTCTCGGAAGTAGTGAAGTCGAGAAAGCCCACGTCCACGGGACGCTTGACCTTGAAAACCTCCGCTTCGCCCAGGAAGACCCAGGAGATATGTGTCTCGATTAGCTCGAAGCCCGCCGCTTCGAGATCCACTGTGAGCTTGCCCATCACACCCCGCGCCGCGAGGCTGGTAGTATACCAACCAAGGACCCACCGCTCACGGGTCCACGGCCTACGACCACGCAATTCTATCGCGCCGCGTTGAATCCGCGCATGGTTTGCGCCATTTTTCCCAACTTGCCGCGGAACCATCGGCTCGGAACGGGCACGGGGTTTGCTTCATGTGAAGCCCTAGCCTTGGAGGAGACGATGACGACACGGAAATTGGAACGTTCGGAATGGCGGCAGTATTTCGATGAGGTCGCAAAGCGCCTTCCCTCGATGAGGGTGGGCGTATCCATCTTGGGAGACAATATCGGCGTGCAGCTCGAAACCGAGAACAGCACGCTGCTGGGGATGAGCTACGACTCGAACGACGAGGCCTTCGAGGTAGCCACCTCCAGCATCGCTCATCGGGTGTCTAAGCCGAAGGAAATCTACGTCCACGAGGAGGCGGGGAGGCTCTCGAGTGTCGAGATCATTGGCCAGGACGACACGAAGCAGATCATCGAGCTCCGGTTGCTTCTGTCGTTGCCAGCTTCCTGACTTGCGCCTACGGAGGAGCCCTGATGACTGATACATGGATTCTGGTGGCGCATGAGGCAGGCGCGCGGGTGTTCGAGAACCTCGGACCTGGCAAAGGGCTGGATCTCGTCGAGACGATCGAACATCCCGAGGGTCGAGCGCGTGACCGGGACATCGACTCCGACCGGCCGGGCCGCTCGTTCCGGAAGGACATGGGAGACCCTCGCCGTGCGGCGATGAGCCGAAGCGAGGGCCCGCATGATCGGGTCGTTGCCGATTTTGCGAGAGCACTCGCTGACAAGCTCCGGCACGCCCGTGTCGCGAATCGATACCAGCGCCTGGTCCTAGTTGCACCACCCCGATTCTTGGGGTTGCTGCGTTCCTCGCTCGATGCTCCCACCGCTCAGCTCGTGGCCGGCTCGGTTCACAAGGACCTTGCGTCTAGCAAAGAGGCCGAGCTCATCAAGCATCTTGGCGAGGTGATCGCCGTTTGACCGAGCGCTCGTTCGGCGAGCGCCCAACACGAAGAGGCAGAAAATATGGCCAAGTTCGAAATGCCCGTGACCGAGTACATGACCAGCCCGGTCGAGACGATTCCTATCGGGGACAGCCTGGTCGCCGCGAATGCGCTGTTTTCAGAGCAAGGTGTATCCGCGCTCGGTGTGGTCGACGATGCCGGCGAGCTCAAGGGCGTGATCTCCCGCACGGATGTTCTTCACGCTGCGGTGTTCGCCCACGGTGAGACGTTTCGCGTTCCGGACCGCCCCGTCGAAGAGGTCATGAAATCGCCTGCCCTTCAGGTTTCGCC
>CAZHPJ010000472.1:0-2400 GCA_964534585.1 uncultured Sandaracinaceae bacterium
TTACTTCGAGCATGCAGGTGTTTAAGTGAATTAAAAGAGGAGTATGTAGAATAAATTTGCGAACCGAAGTGTAATTTTAGTCTTTTAGCGGCAAAACATCGAGCTTCGTTTCGTATGATGCTGTGACAAGTAAATCAGGCTGGTAGTTCCAACAACTCCGCCTTAAGAATAGCGACACTATCACGCACCACCACTGCCTTTTCAAACTCCAGATTCTGAGCAAAATCCAGCATCTCTTTCTCCATTTGCTGTATTTTCTTTGCCAGCTCCTTAGGCGAGAGGCTTTTATAAGCCGCCATTTTCTCGGCGGCGCGTAAAGCCCTTGTGGATTTATTGGTATAGGGGCCCCGGCTGCGTTTACTGCCGATGCCCTCGATCATGTCCTTGACCTTCTTCTTCACGCTTTGCGGCGTGATGCCGTTTTCTTCGTTGTACGTTTGCTGTTTTTCGCGACGGCGCTGGCTTTCCGAGATCGCCGCCTTCATCGAATCCGTTTCTTTGTCGGCATAAAGGATCGCCTTACCATTAATATGTCTGGCTGCACGGCCTATCGTTTGTATTAACGAACGGGTAGAACGTAGAAAGCCTTCTTTATCCGCATCGAGTATCGCCACCATCGATACTTCCGGGATATCCAGGCCTTCACGCAATAAGTTAATCCCCACCAGGCAATCAAATGCCCCGGCGCGCAGGTCATGGATGATTTCCACCCGCTCTACTGTATCAATGTCAGAGTGCAGATAGCGCACTCGCACCCCGTGCTCTGACAAATAATCGGTCAGGTCTTCCGCCATGCGCTTAGTCAGGGTGGTGACGAGTATGCGCTCGCCTAACGCAGCCAGGCGATTGATCTCAGACAAGACATCATCCACCTGCGAAGCTATCGGGCGTATTTCCACCACGGGATCCAGCAGGCCGGTCGGGCGAACAATTTGCTCGACCACAATCTGACTGTGATCAGCCTCGTATTGCGCCGGGGTAGCGGAGACAAAAACGGTCTGCGGCATCAATGCCTCAAATTCATCAAAGCGTAGCGGCCGATTATCCAGCGCCGAGGGCAAGCGGAAGCCATATTCCACCAGCGTTTGTTTACGGGAGCGATCCCCGCGGTACATACCGCCAATCTGCGGAATCGTAGCATGAGATTCATCGATAAACATCAATGCATTTGCCGGCAGGTAATCAATTAGCGTCGGCGGCGGCTGGCCCGGTGCTCGGCCGGACAGATAGCGTGAGTAATTTTCGATGCCGTTGGTATAGCCCAGCTCCTGCATCATCTCGATATCGAACAGGCAGCGTTGTTCCAGACGTTGTGCCTCCAGTAACTTGTTCTGATTCCGCAATTCCATTAAGCGCGCCTGCAACTCCTCCTTGATCATCTCCACAGCATCCAGAACCCGCTCCCTCGGCGTCACATAGTGCGATTTCGGGTAGACCGTAGTTCTCACTTTTTCCGTCAGTGTTTCGCCGGTCAACGGGTCAAATTCGCTCAGACGCTCAATTTCATCACCAAAGAGTTCGATACGCGTCGCCTTATGCTCTTCTTCAGCCGGGAAAATATCGATGACATCACCCCGCACACGGAAATTTCCGCGTTCCAGCACCTGATCATTGCGGCTGTACTGCATCTCTGCCAGGCGCTTCAGAATCGCTCGTTGATCCATTACATCGCCCTGCTTCAGATGCAGAATCATATCGTGATACGCCGCCGGATCACCAAGTCCATAAATGGCTGAAACCGTCGCCACAATAATGACGTCATCTCTTTCCAACAACGCTTTAGTGGCGGACAGACGCATCTGTTCTATTTGCTGGTTTATGGCCGCGTCTTTTTCAATAAATGTATCTGAGGACGGTACATAAGCCTCAGGCTGGTAGTAATCGTAGTAGGAAACGAAGTACTCCACCGAATTCTCAGGGAAGAAGTCACGAAATTCAGAATAGAGCTGCGCCGCCAGTGTCTTATTGTGCGCCATCACGATGGCAGGTCGACCGGTGCGCTTAATTATATTCGCCATGGTGAATGTTTTACCGGAACCGGTCACCCCCAATAAAGTCTGCCAGGCTTCTCCGTTTTCCAGCCCTTCGACCAGCGCATCGATGGCAGAGACCTGATCGCCAGCCGGTTCAAACTCAGTATGCAGATTGAAACTACCCATTTGATTAAATCTTCATGTTTCTGTTCTAGATGCCCTGAAGCAATTGTCGTATTATTCAGTTAAATCCCGGACATCCATTATAACAGTGACTAAAATGCAGGAGCAGATATCTTGAGCATCAGCCTCTCTAACCGCGTAAAAAAAATCAAACCCTCGCAGACACTTGCCATCACTGCTCGTGCCAAAGAGCTAAGAAGACAGGGACAGGATATTATCGGCCTGGGGGCGGCTATGATCCTGG
>CAZHPJ010000473.1:0-2398 GCA_964534585.1 uncultured Sandaracinaceae bacterium
GTAGACATGCTGGTCGCCACGGTCGATGTCGGCGTCGCCAAAGGCCTGACCGAGAAGAAGTTGCTCGGGATGGAGCGCCAGGTCGATGCTCTGCTCGACATCATTGCTGGTGGCATCATCGATGAAGCAGCCCCGATCCTGGCGACTCTTCGAGACGAGCAGATCGACTTCGCCGAGGCGCGCATTCAGAAGCGCCTCGCCGAGGCGAGGGAAGAGCTTGCCGAGCCAAGGGAAAAGCGCCTCGAGAATCGGCAGGACGAGTTCGTCGATGCGGTGGAGGATTGGGCGGGCACTCTCAGCGATGCGCAGGAAGACGCGTTACGCAAGTACGTTGCGGGCCTTCCTGATGAAGCGGCCGCGCGACTTGCGACGGACGAACGTCGCATCGAGACCGTGGGCGTGGTGTTTCGCAAGCATCCGGGCGCGCAGACGATACGCGACACCCTATGGCGCATGTGGAAGAACCGCGAGGACTGGGGCCCGCACGCCCGTCCGCCTGAAGCGCGAAGGGCCGAGGGCCGCGAGGCGTTGCTCTTCGTGTACGGTCTTCTTGATCCCGAGCAGAAGGATCACGCTAGCAAGCATCTGCACGAGCTCCACGACAAGCTCAAAGCCTTCCTGGGAGCCGCCGGTTCGTAGAGGAGATCTGGCCCGTTTTTAGAAGAGCCAGCCTAGGTTCATTTGGGTGACGTGGCTGTTGGTGCGGAAGTCGGTCTTGGTGATGCTGTTCATGCCGATGGTGTAGTTGAAGTCGAAGTTCAACGGGCCGAGGTCGAACGCGACGCCGAGGCGGGCGCCTGCCTGGTGATCACCAAGGGAAAGCCGGGGATGTCCTTGGGCCGAAACTTGATCTCTCCGCCGCCGTCACGCTTGACGAAGCCCTTGAGGTTGAACTTGTTGACCAGGCCTCCGTAGAGGAAGAGCTTGAAGTAAGGATTCGCATACGGGACGTAGCCCGCGGTGAGCGGCAGTTCGAGCGAGTTCATGCGCGCATCGTTCCCGACGAGACCCCTAATCGCATCTACCGCCTCAGGAGGTCGACCTTCGAGCTCTGCAGGCTCCGCGAGGTTGTCGCCGATCTTGAAACTAAAGCGGCTAAACACGAGACCAATCTCGCCGAAGACCTTGCCCGAGCGAACCCGCGCAGCGATGCCTCCCTGCCAGCTGATGAACGAGCTGGATTGTCGTCCACCGATCAACGCGCCACTCGGCAGCGTGAGCTCTGGGAGCCGCGGGACGAAGCTCGTGCTGCCAACGCCAAAGAAGATCTTGACGTCCATCTTGGGCACGGCCGAAGCAGGGCTAGGCGCAAGCCACACCGTGGCGCAAAGAGTGAGAAGGGCAAGGGCTGGGAGTAGTTTCTTCATCGGATGAACAATCGTCGGGGCCGTGGACGCCAAGCGTCACGCCGGGAACAAGTACTCCTTGCCGTCGAGGACGAACTTCTTATCCATGATGCGCGGCCACATCGGCTTGACTTTGATCTTCTCCGTCTGCCATTGCTCGTGCTCCTCTCTGAGCCTCTCGTAGAGCTCTGGCATCTGCTTCTTGAGGTTGATCTTCTCCGAAATGTCGGTGGCGAGGTTGTATAGCTCGGCCCATCCGTCGCGCGTGCTCAGGATCATCTTGTAGTCGCCGTCGCGGATCGCCCAGATGTGATCGGCTCGCCAGAAGAGTACCTGGTGCGGACGTTCCTTGTTCTTCCCCGTCACATAGGGCAGCAAGTCGACGCCGTCATACTCGCGATCGCTCGGCAAGATGCCTCCGGCCGCCGCCACGGAGGTCACGAAGATGTCAGTCGAAGAAACCGGATACTCGTAACGCGTGCCCGGGGGGATCTTGCCCTTCCACTTCATCATGAAGGGCACTCGGATGCCGCCTTCGAACTGCGTGAGCTTCCCGCCCTTGAGCGGCCCGTTGTCGGTGGCATGCGTGTACGAGGCGCCGCCGTTGTCGCTCAACAGGAAGATGAGCGTGTCCTTCTCGAGCCCGAGATCCTTGACCTTCTGGTGGATTTCGCCGATCGCATCGTCGAGCGCCGAGATCATCGCGTAGTACACGCGCTTGTTCTCGTCTTCGACCTGCGGGTACTTGCAGTAGTACTCGACGGGCGCCTGGAACGGGACGTGAGGCGCCGAGAACGCGCTGTAGATGAAGAAAGGCTCGTCCTTGTGCCCCTCCATGTACTTGATGATCTCGTCGCGGAAGGCATAGGTGAGGTATTCCTCTTCCTCGATCTCCTTGCCGTTCCTCAATATGGCAGCCTGGTCCTTGCGCCCCGTCTTCCATTGGTGCTGCGCGCTAAATGCTTTGTGCTCGTGGTTGATGATGCCGGACCAGTTTTTCTGGGGCGTGTAGAGGGAAGAGGCCCCGTAGAAGCCGTACTGGTAGTCGAAGC
>CAZHPJ010000474.1:0-2386 GCA_964534585.1 uncultured Sandaracinaceae bacterium
CCATGCGATTCATGTTTCACCAGACGCTCGGTCGCTCTGCATCTGGCTTCGAGATCCCCTTTGCCCGCACACCCAAGAAGCTCCCCCAGGTGCTGAGCCGTGAAGAGGTCGCTCGCCTGCTCTCGAGCACCCGGTTCCTGAAGCATCGGGTGCTGTTTGAGATTGCCTACTCGGCGGGGCTGCGCGTCAGTGAAATCGTCAAGCTTCGCCCGGGCGACATCGACTCCGACCGTATGGTGATCCGCGTCGAACAGGGCAAGGGATCCAAGGATCGGCTCGCTGCCCTGTCCCCTCAGCTGCTCGACGAACTGCGTGCGTACTGGCGGCGCGAGCAGCCGGGTGAGTTCCTCTTCCCCTCCCCGCTGCGTCCGGGCCCTCTGTGTGCCGCTGCGTTGAAGCACGCATTCAAAAATGCCAAGCAACGCGCCAAGATCGACAAGCCGGGTGGGATCCATCTACTGCGTCACGCCTTTGCAACCCACATGCTCGAAGCCGGGTTGGATCTCCATACCCTTCAACGTCTGCTCGGCCATCGCTCGATGCGCACCACCACGCGTTACATCCATCTGATGGAACCCGCCCACCACGCGGCTCGCATCTGCCCGGACCTGCTCGACTTCGCCCCCGAGTAACCCTTCGTGTGTACGCCCACCCTGTCGCCCCGAGCGGCCGGGGTGCGGGGCACACCGGAGCTGGGTGAGATCGTGAGGCAGCATGGCGAGCGTTACGTCGCCACGCACGCCGCCTCCGTCCAGCAGCAGAACGTGCTCCGCGCCCTCGGGCAGTGCCGCACTGCGGCCCTCGGCGGTCACTTGGAAGCCTGTGACCGCTGTGGGCACCCGCGCGCCGTCTATCACTCCTGTCGCAACCGGCACTGCCCGAAGTGTCAGACGCTTGCGCAAGCCAACTGGCTCGAAGCACGACGTGCCGACCTGCTCCCCGTCGACTACTTCCACGTGGTCTTCACCTTGCCTCACCAGTTGTGCCCGCTGGCTCTGTATCGACCTCGGGTCCTCTACGATCTTCTCTTCCGCGCGGCCAACGAAACGCTGGCCACCTTCGCTCGCGATCCGCGCTTCTTCTCGGGCGAGGCAGGGGGTGTGCTCGGCACGACGGCGATCCTGCACACCTGGGGACAGAATCTCTCCCTTCATCCGCACCTGCACTGCGTGGTGACGGGAGGGGGGCTCGCGGCGGACGGGCAGCGCTTCATGAGCCCCCGCCACAAGGGTTTCCTCTTTCCCGTTCGTGCCTTGGCAAAGGTCTTCCGAGGCAAGTACTTGGACGGACTGCGGCGCGCCTTCCATGCGGGCGAGATGGGAGGCGATGGCTCCACTCCAGCCTTGTGTGACACCCTGCGGCGGATCGATTGGGTGGTCTACCTCAAGCCCCCCTTCGCCGGGCCGGAGAGCGTGCTCGCCTATCTCGGCCGCTACACCCATCGTATCGCGATCTCGAACCACCGGATCTCAAGTCTCCAGAATGGCCGCGTGGCCTTCCGCTATCGCGACTACGCCGACGGCGACAAGGAAAAGGTCATGCGACTGGACGCTCTCGAGTTCCTCCGTCGCTTCTTGATCCATGTGCTGCCCAAGCGCTTCGTGCGGATCCGGCACTACGGCTTGCTGGCCAATCGCCATCGCAAGGAGAAGATCGCTCGCTGCCGCGAACTGCTCGCCGCGCCGACACCCAAGCCGCCCCCTGAGCAGGAGAGTGGCTGCGAAAAGCTGCTTCGACTCACGGGCAAAGACCTGCTTCGCTGCCCCGCGTGCGGCAAAGGCCGGATGATCCGGATCGACGAAATCCCGCGACCCCAGCGGCGATCCCCACACCCCATCCGTGCCCCGGCCGTAGAGGCCGCCGCATGACACGCCGAAACATCACCCTAACAGCAGCCATGCCCATCCAACCGGGCGCCGCGTCGCTCCCGGGAACGCCACTCGTTCGCGTCGGCCAACGCAATACGCTTCCCAGACTCGCGTTCCCGAGCGCCCTCAGCCAGGCAACGTGCCGTTCTACACCGATCCGCTCTCAGGAGCCTGCCATCTCGCACTCTCCATCCCCCATCCCCAAAACCCATTCGATCGAATCCCCAAGTGCGGGGCGCTGAGCCGGCGACTTCATTCAAGGCGTCCTATGGGCACCACGGCCGACGAAAGGCGAGGCCACGGCCACCGCTGGGCTTGGCCGCGCTACCCATAGAACCCTCTTCCTTATCGGACCTGGAAATTCCGTAGCTTGTATTGCCTATCTTCGGGATCCTGTTGGTATTACCTGCGCTTCATGGACCCCGGCAATGTAGGTGCCTTCGTCTCACAGGGGGCTTTGGGCTACTGGCGGAACGTCGACCTGTACATCGGCGGGACCGAGCACGCGGTGTTGCACC